>USLP01000273.1 GCA_900555525.1 uncultured Eubacteriales bacterium | reverse complement strand
CGAAGCGGGATTTGAATTTTTTGAAACCTTTAGTACAAACATTTTTATTCCTCCATGCATTTGCAGTTTGCGTATTTTTAATTTATATAATTTATTATATGAATGCGCAGGTTAAAAAATACATAGTTTAAACACAGTTTAAAATGCGCAAAAATTTTTTCTTTTTTTGGAAAAAAACACTTGTAAAAATTTTAAAAAAATGCTATAATATTTCTTAATAAATAATATGTATGAAAAAAGAGGCAAGATATGACTTATTTTGAAAAGTTTTTTGAATCCTCCGAACTGTGGGGAAGTATTATTGTTGTTGCTGTCGCCTGTATTATATGTATTTTTGTAAAAAAGGCAGTTCATAAATATCTCAAGCATAACGAAATTACCGGAAAAAGAGCGACGAATGCTCATGTTACCGTGTCCGCAATACGCTATATAACCTTGATTTTTGCCGTGATTGCCATATTGCAGATTAACGGCGTAAACGTAAGCTTTCTCGTAACAAGTCTCGGTGTTGTCGGAATTGTTGTGGGATTTGCACTTCAAGATATTTTAAAAGACCTTATTATGGGGTTTAATATAGTAAACGGACATTTTTTTGAAATCGGGGATACTGTTCGCTACAAAGATATTGTAGGCATTGTCAAAGGCTTTGACCTTAAGGTTACAAAAATTTTTGACGTAAATTCGGGCAGCATATTTACTGTGTGCAACAGAAATATTTCGGAAATAGAAAAACTTTCGGAGTGGTTTTACCTGGCTGTCCCGACAGGGTATTACGAAGATTTTTCCAAAATGCGAACTGCTGTTTCGGAAATTGCAAAGCGCGCAAAAGAACTTCCCGACGTTAATGACTGTAAATTTTTGGGGACGGATAAATTCGGTGAAAGTGCGGTTGAATATAAGCTTTGCATATATTGTAAGCCTAATTTGAGATTAAGAGTAAGACGCGAAGTTTTGGGGCTTATTCAAGAAGTGTACAAAGAAAAAAATATAACTTTTCCATATTCGCATTTGGATATAAATTTGAAAAAGGAGTGAGCAGACTTTGAAAACTTTATTAAAAAACGGTACAGTTGTAAATGTATTTACGGGAAGTTTGGAGAAAAAAGACATTTTAATAGATAATGACAAAATAATAGGCGTCGGCGAATATGACGCCGCCGACAAAATATATGACATAAGCGGAAAAACTGTTTGTCCGTCTTTTATAGACAGCCATATACATATAGAAAGCACAATGCTTACCCCTTATGAACTTACAAAGGTTTTGCTTCCGCACGGCACGGGTGCAATTGTTGCCGACCCTCATGAAATAGCGAACGTATGCGGTAAAGACGGAATCGATTATATCTTAAAGGCAAGCAAAAATCTGCCTTTGGATATTTATATAACCTTGCCGTCGTGCGTTCCCGCAACACCATTTGACGAATCGGGCGCAAAGCTTAAAGCGGCGGATTTGCGTGATTATTACAATAATAAGCGTGTGCTCGGTTTGGCGGAAATGATGAATTACCCCGGGGTTATTTCGGAGGATTCCGATGTCAAAAGAAAAATTTCGGACGCACTGAAAAACGGAAAAACAGCAGACGGACACGCTCCGCTTGTTACGGGACACGATTTGGATAAATATATTTCTTCGGGAATAATGAGCGACCACGAGTGCAGTAATATGGAGGAGGCTTTGGAAAAGCTCGGAAAAGGGCAGTATATCATGATACGCGAGGGAACGGCGGCGAAGAACCTCGACAGCCTTATGGGACTTTTGGAATATCCGTACGTTAGGAGAAGCCTGCTTGCGACCGATGATAAACATTGCGGAGATTTGGTAACGGAGGGGCATATCGACGCTATGCTCAGCCGCGCAATGAAAAACGGAAAATCGCCTGCCGCAGCAATAAGTGCGGCAACAATCAATGCCGCCGAATATTTCGGACTTAAAAATACGGGCGCTGTCGCACCGGGTTACAAAGCGGATTTGCTTGTGCTTGATGATTTGGAAACGGTCAGCGTATGCGATGTTTATAAAAACGGCGTTAAGGTTGTGGAAAATAAAAAAGACCTTCCGTTTGATGAACCCAAAGTCCCCGAAAAACTGCTGAAAGCTGTGAAAAAATCATTTAATATAAAGAAAGTAAACGAAAAGGATTTTCATATAAAAGAAAGAGGCAAACTGTGCCGAGTTATAGAGGCGTGTTCGGGTCAGCTTATCACAAATGAAAAGCAAACCGAAATAAATTGGAACGAAAATAACGGAATAGATATAAGCCGTGATATTTTAAAAATCGCCGTTTTGGAACGTCATAAAAATACGGGTCATATCGGATTGGGATTTGTAAGCGGAATAGGCTTGAAATCGGGCGCAATTGCCTCAAGTGTTTCACACGATTCTCATAATATAATCGTAATCGGCACAAATGACGTCGATATGGCATATGCCGTAAACAGCATAATAAAATCGGGCGGAGGAATAACGGCGGTTAAAAACGGAAAAACTTTGTGTGAATTACCGCTTCCTATCGCAGGGCTTATGAGCGAATCGGATTCAAAAACCGTGTCGAGCCTTAATGAAAAGCTTGACGAAGCTTTGGTTAAAGACTTGGGAGTTCCGAAAGGTCTTACTCCGTTTATGACTATGGCTTTTTTGAGCCTGCCCGTTATACCGTCTTTAAAAATAACGTCAAAAGGACTTGTTGACGTGAAATTGAATAAGCTTGTTCCAATTTATTGCGGCTAATATTTAAAAGATAGGAAAAAAAACTTGACATAAGGCGAATTTTATGGTAAAATATATAGTAAAGTTTTACTGATGGAGGTTAGAAAGTATGAGCAGTTTCACACAAGAAGTTGAAAACATGAGCTGTGTTTGCAAAGGTCCCAATCACGGACCGGCGCCTATACCCGAAGAAGGCAAATGGGTACAGGCTAAAGAAATAAAGGACATTTCGGGTCTTACGCACGGTATAGGCTGGTGCGCTCCTCAGCAGGGTGCCTGTAAGCTTACGTTAAACGTAAAGAACGGAATTATAGAAGAAGCGCTCGTAGAGACAATCGGCTGTTCGGGTATGACGCACAGTGCGGCTATGGCAGCTGAAATTCTTACGGGTAA
>USLP01000272.1 GCA_900555525.1 uncultured Eubacteriales bacterium | reverse complement strand
GAGCCGCAAACAGGCAGTTATCCGGCAGGATACGGAATACGACTTTATGCAGGAGATTATGGGCGGTACCAACAAGAACCTGCCTATCTTGCTGGTTGATGCGATGAACTGTAAAGAAATGGTTAGTTCCGTAGAAAAGGCAAAGGCTGAAATCAAATACCGGGGTAATTCTAAGGTAGTGTTCAAGGTGAAGAAGTCCGAAAAGCTGGCACCGAAAAAACTACCGATGTTATCCACCAATTTCTCCGACGCTTTCAAATACTTACTGATGCGCCCCGGCTGGATAGCTTTAGTACGAGGCAAGCGGACGCTGCAGGCCGACTCGTTTGTGGATCAATGGATAGAGAACAGGCATAAAAGGTAATTGCCTTGTAACGCTGGAAAATCGGTTTTCCGGCGTTTTTTGTGTTACCAGGTTACGGGTACCCCTCCGGGAGAGGTCATATTTCACCTTTTAGGGGGAGGGCAACTGCTTTCCGACTTCTGAGCGGCTCGGTCTTCGGGAGGGGTCATTTTTTTAGTTTTTGAAATTTTCTTTGGTTTTTGGCTGTTTTTCAGTTGTTTATCTGCATTTAGACCAAAATTTTACGCGAAAAAGCGCGTTTTTTATGCGTTTTTGTTTCATTTTTTGCCCATTTTTGGGTGAATTACCGTGTATTTTGGGGCGGTTGCCTTTCATTTTTGATTGATTTTGGGGTAATATTTTTTATAAATGTATATATTTAAGTACTTTTGCAATCGTCAAAATTACACTGCATATATACCGTCAGGACTTACGGGTGGTACAAACTAAAGTACACACTAATTTTAAGTTACTGATATGAAAAGATTTTTTTTAGTTATTGTATTGGCCATACTAACAATGGCAGCCATTGCACAAGAACCGTATAAGGCTTATTGTGAAATCGTGGGTACTGGAAATATAACCGGTACAAAAGTAAAAATAGAAGTAGATTTCGGCCAGAAGGCAAAATGGGCAACACCAAATGCTCGTTTTTTAGTAGATGAAAACGGTGAAAAGATGAATTTTAATTCAATGATAGACGCCGTTAACTATTTGGCTAAATTGGGTTGGGAACTAATACTGGCTTATCCGGTTACACCTACACAAGGAATGAGCAAAGACCCTGTTTATCACTATATTCTTTGTAAAAAGGTAACTTCTGATGAACAGATAAAAGAGGGAATTAATTTAAAAGACAAATAGAATATTAATTATAGTGTGTAACGCTCACCCTTAATCAGGTGGGCGTTTTTTGTTACGAAGTAACGAATCGTAGAGTCGAGAAACTTTCTTTCCTAATAAACTTTTATTAACGTTTTTTTTTTTTTGTTCAGAATTTAATGCCGACATTTGCCCCTGTCAAAGTTAACACCGCTGGTGCGGTCCGGTGAGTCTCGGTTATTGGCTCGAATAAATAACGGGCTTTTTTTATGCCCGATAAGTGCTTGTTTAATACAAGGCGGTTGCCTTTCCCTAAACTTATAACCCGATCTTCGGACGGTTTGCGGTGTTAATTTTGACGAATTAGGGGAAATGGTAACCGCCTTTCCCATGTAAAATAGTCAAAATTAACACCGTTATGAAAAATGAATTTCAATCCGGTACAAGCTATGTACCTTCGTTCCGTACTGGTAGCACGGACGTAAACACAATCCAACATCGTTATTTTCAGGAACCGAAACATGAATGTACTGTTTGTTCAACTTCTGGGGCTTATTACTTATCTGCTATCGCTTGTTTCTGTCTTACTTTTATCTATCCACCGGCTGTCATTGGTGCAGTTATATGTGTGTGTCGTGCCAAGAAAGCGAGGAAAGGAGGCCGAAAATGATATCTTATTTTATAGAGCTTAACGAATATAAACCACAGAATCGAAAATGTGCTGAAATGGCAGAGTTTGCAAACCAGTTTGGTAACACGCTTTGCCCTGATAAAATTTCCTTTGATGCTTTTAAAACTGAACTGGAAGCAAAGGTAAAGGCGGGCGAGCAGATTTCCCTTGTTGACCTGGCTAACGCTGTCAAAGCCGACAAGGAGCGCGGCAAGGGAGCGAAGCCGGAAAAGAAACCCTCTATCCGGGCGCAGCTTAGAGCCGACAAGGAAAAGGCACAGAAGAAAAACGCAAAGCAGAAGTCACAGGACTTGGAAAGGAGCTGACCCATGCCGGAACAGAGCAAATTTGAAAACATGGATTTGTTTGCTTCCCTTGAAGCGATTATGAAGCAGAACACAGGCTTTTACCAGAGCGACTTAGACATTGACAAAGAGATTATCGCAAAGGCGGCGGCAAGCCCCCACAGGGAGGACAAAACACTTTTGTGGTTCTGCCGCCCGTCCGGGACGCACTGTTTCCGGGAGCGCGACGTTTTCCTCAAAGACACCGCGCCCCACAACACATGGCGTTTCTACATGGAGCAGACAAGCGACCGCGTTCTTGCCTATGCAATCGAGCTGACGGGAAAGGAGCGCGGGAAAATCAAGGGCAATCTGTACGAACGAGACTACTCTAAACATTATGAGCGCGTCAAGGAAAAGGAGCTGCCCGCCGATACGGTGAAGCTGATTTATGAGCATGGGGAGCTGACAAAGCCTGCCGGACAATATTTTGACGGGGACACTGACCCGCAACTTGGAAAGTTTATACGTTTTGAAGCACAGCCAAACGACCCGGAAGCCTTAAAAAGCCTTTTGAGGGAACAGCAGAAAAAACGAACACCGCATACGCAGAGGGATTTTCAGTTACATATCGCCGCCCTGCATGACAGACGGATTGAAGCAGAAGCCCGCCGGATTGTGGAAAATATAAAAGGGCTTGGAGAACCGGACAGCCCCGAAAAGACCCATTGTGCGGTAGAACTTTCTCCCTACTTTGTTCCACTGGCAACGGATAAGGATATGGAACGGCTGCTTTCCATGCTCCCTTACAAAAGCCTTTCCTTATCTACGTTGGAGGGCAGGCATGGAGTTTATGCGCTGATAGATAAAAGCGAGAGGAATAAAGAGATGAAACAGTCCCCTCCCTCTGTCCGGGCGCAGTTACAAACAGAAAAATCCCCAAAAGTCCCGAAAAAGACAGCAAAATCAAAACATCACGAATTGGAGGTA
>USLP01000271.1 GCA_900555525.1 uncultured Eubacteriales bacterium | reverse complement strand
GCCGTATCGCAATCCGTATATTCAACGTCATAAACAAAAGTTTCATATGCGGGTATACTTTCGCATACAAATTCAATTTCCGTTTTATCGCCCTGCTTTTCAGACGACACAACGGGAATTTCTTTTCCGTTTAATGACAATTTTACATTCTTATCTGTTTTTATTTCAGCTTTTATAAGCTTTGTTACGCTAAACGAAAGCGGATTGTACACGCTTAAAACATTTTTGTTGTTTGATTTGGCATAATCAAGAAGCTTATATGTAAGCTCGCTCAATTTGCTTTCCGTTTCGTCATATATTTCCATAAGCTCTTCATTTGCGCTGTCGACATGAGTGCCTGGTACTGCATCATGGAACATTCCGAATATGATATTATCCCACAGCTTTTCGATTTCTTTTTTCATTTCTTCTTTATCGGGACAGCTTGATGCGTTTAAAAGCGTTTCCAATGAGAACATCATATTTTCGCATTTTCTCAAACGTCTTTTAGCTTCGATTCTCGAAACATAACAGCCTGTGTTATTAACGTTTATCTCACAGCTGTCATGCAGTTCATTTTCGGGCGCATTATCAACATTTGCAATCAAGTCGGCATTTGCTTTTTCCATTAAATCATCATATCCGACATAATGAATATCAAATCTATCCTTATTTTTTTCATACCATTTTATGCTCTCGTCAGATGATAAAATCTCCTCCGACCATACTCTTATAAGCTTTTCCTGTCCGTCTTCTTTTATTTTTTCATCATTAATATGTACCAAAAACGGCTCCATTTGCTTTGTATCTATTCCTCTGCCGCCGCACTCATCACAACCGTCTTTGAAGCCCTTACATTTCGGGCATGGAGCATATTTGTAATATCCGCCCGTTGAGCCGCAGCTTTTGGGTTCAGTTCCCACAACAACGGTACTGCCGTCCAAACCTCTCCAATAATTGCCGTTAGCATTGCTGTATGTGATGTTATATACCATTTTCATTCCGAATTTTCTTAAAATCTGCGGTAACTGCGCCGAATTACCAAAGGCATCCGAGCGATTACAGTATTTGGGAGTATAATTGAAATTTTCTTCCAAATATTTCTTTCCGTATAAAAAATTTCTGACAACCGATTCGCCGTTAGCCATATTGCAGTCAACAATGTTGTTTCCCGTCCATGTTGTGTTAAGGCGTTTTTCGCGCATGAGCTTTTTCACATCTTCAAAATACTCGGGATAATTCTCCAAGAAGTTTTTCAAAACATCAACGCACTCAACATCGAATTTATAAAAATCGTGCTTCTTTGCAAAGTTTATATTATCTATTATGTAATAAGCTTCCAAATCGCCGTAAGAAACATAATTATATCCTTTCGATACAAAATTCTTCTTAAACGGTCTTCTCCACATCAAATCAAAATGCGAATTTACTAAAATATTTACCTTATCCATTTTTATGTCCTCCAAAATTTAATTTATGTATTTAATGTAAAATTTTTAATAAAAAACATACTATTTATGCCCTTTGTTAAAAGCTTCATCTTTTATAATTATAGAGGCGTTATTTCACCGCCTCTATACGATAAAAATAAGAATTACATATTATTCATCGGTATTTGCTTTTTAGCATATCAAATAATCATCAATTTTTTTGAAAGTTCCGTTTTCCGCACTTTCAAAAAAGATTATATCACAAAATTCTTGCAATGTCAATCTTTAAATTCACATTTTTTCTTTATTTTTTTATAATTATAGAGGCGGATATTTCACCGCCTCTATATGATGAAAATAATCAGATATTATTCATATGTATGGTATTTTAAAGCTTTAATACCGGGAAGTCTTTCGGGGGTCATACCGCCGATTGAATTCCAAAGGTATGCCTTTACATATGTGATATTTTCGGGTGTATTGCATTCAAACAAGAAAGCGCCGTCCTGCGATGTTGCATCTGTAATAATCTGCATTCCGAGAAGCTTGTTGGATTCTCCGTATGCCGCAACAATTACATTAGCGTTTTTCGAAGCGTCATAAGCTTCAAGTATATATGTTCCCGTAACGCCTGTTTTGGTTACATTTGCTTCTTTTATAAGAATGCTGTTATCCAACTCAACAAGCTTATATACAAGCACGTTGTCGATATATTGCTTATCCGTATCGCCTCCCAATACCTTGAAGCCGATTTCTCCGTTTCCGAAAGCTCTGCCATATGTTTGTGAAAATACATTTTCTTTGTCCTTAAATACCTGCAAGTCATATCCTGTTGTGGTTGTAAATTTAAGGTGATGCGTATCAGCATTGAACACACCCGTTTTAGTTGGATGACCGTAATTGTTGCAATCAAGGAAATACGCCGTTGCCCCGGTGTTATTTTTCCAATCCAATCCCAAACGGAAGTTATTTCTGATATCGTTAGGTCTTTTGTTATTTCTATACATATTATACAGAATATCTAACCACCATCTTTTACCGGCGTCTTTTCCGATATCCACTTCCAATGTATAGTTATTCCACTGCGACGCGTCATATGCTTTAATATTGATTGCGCCGTTTTTATAGTTTCCGTTAATAGCAAGTCTGCCGTTTTCAAGAGTGTAAATATCTTTTCCTGCAAAAGTGTTGAAACCGCTTACCGAATAATCCTTATCCAAATTTTGATCGCTGACGTTCCAAACCTTATCCATTTCGGCAACGCTTGTGTAAGAAAAGTCGTCTGCGAATAATGTTTGCAGCATAAACGGTTTGTCATATGCGGGTGTTGCTCCGCCTGCGTAATCAAAAATGTCAGACGCATGAAGTTCATATACCGTGTCAAGCGCAAGCTCGGTTTTAGGAGTAATAACAACCGTTTTTCCGCCGTTTGTTTTTGAAACGGAAGCTGCAATCGCAGAGCCTCCCTGTGTTAATGTGAAAGTACCGTTAGTAACCTCTGCACTGTAATCCAATGTAACCTCTGATTTTGTTGCTGAAATATTTTCAAGAGTTATATCATTTTCAGCCGCAACAGGAATTGAAAATAATGCCGCACACATCATCACCGCCATTAATAGTGATAAGAATTTTTTTGACTTCATTTTTGTTCTTCCTTTCTTTTTTATATTGCACGGACTTAAAAGTAAAATTTGTTTTTGTATGG
>USLP01000270.1 GCA_900555525.1 uncultured Eubacteriales bacterium | reverse complement strand
AGAAGCTGCGGCTGCAGGCGCCGGTGTAACGCTCCTGGCGGATATACTTGCCTTCGGGGGCCTTTTCGTCTTTATCCAGGCCCTTGGCGGCGCTGATGGTCAGGTAGCCATTTTTCAGCTCAATGTGGATCTCATCCTTCTTGAAGCCCGGCAGATCAATGGCCAGCTCATAGTTGGTATCGGTCTCGCGGATATCGGTCTTCATCAGGTTGCGTGCATGCTTGCCGTACAGCGGGCTGCGTGCGTTCATCATACCAAAGGAATCATCAAAGAAATCATCAAAAAGATTTTCACCAAAAACAGTCGGCAACATAAGTCATAACCTCACTTTGTAAAAATCTGGAATTTTATTTGGTGCCTCTCCGGGAAGTCTGACGCTTCCCGAGCCTTGCGGCTCCTTGGCGGTGTTTCCCGGAACGCTCTTGCGTTCCGCACCCCCTCTTTCAAGGTACGCCTTTATTATAACCCTAAAATTAGCACTGTCAATAGCAGAGTGCTAATGTTTACAACCTATGCAATGATTGTTCACAAAATATATAATATTGGAAAATGGCGGAAAAAGCCGGCACAAAATAAGACGAACATTCGATATAAAACCATGGCACAATAAAGCAAGAAACAATGCTGGATTTTGAATGACATAAGAAATTGGCAGAGAAACTCTTCAATAAACAAGGCTGTGACAACGTAAGGCGGGGAGAAACAGCGGAATAAGGCTGCCGGACTGGGCCGTCCGCTGCCCGGCATAACCCAGTGGTGCGGGGGAAAAGCTGTAATTTTGAAGTTATTTAGCCCAAAGGACAATTTGACGGAAAAAAAGAAAGCAAAAACGGGGATGCGAGATGAAAAACGAAGAAACAACTTAATAGAATAAGGCGATCGGCGGCAAAAATCCCCCTGATGCCGACAAAAAGTGCTTGCAAAATTTTGGCAGTATGCTATAATCAGAACAATCCAAACACGGAGCAAGGACAACGGGGTCCGCAGTGCAAAAGCTGCGGACCCCGTTCTGATTCCGGAGACAAAAGCATAAAAAGAACAAAAGAGATTTTGCTTTTGCACAAAGGCGTGCGGCACCCGCTTGACGGCGGGGCTGCGCGCTTTTTGTTTGGTCAGGAGATATCCGAGAGAAGAAAGCAGAACAAACATTAAAGAAAGAGGGGCTTACGATGAAAAAGGCAACACGGGTTCTTTCTCTTACCATGGCGGCGGCGATGGCGGCAGGAATGCTCGGAGGCTGCGCAAACGGCGGTAATGTACCCGAAAAGGCGGTAAAAATCAATTACGTTATGCCGGGTCCGGGTTCACAGCAGGACTCAATGGACGTGTGGAACAAGTTTAACGAGAAGCTCCAAAGCGACGGCTACAACATAAGCGTTAATTTTGAGGTTATTCCTCTTTCGGAATACAAACAGAAATTCATGCTTATGACATCGGCAAGAGAGCAGGTGGATATTGCAAATACCTACAGTCTTGATTTTCCGAGCGAGGTCAGAAACGGAACCTTTACGGCTCTTGACGATTTGCTAAACGAGTATGGCAAGGAAACGTTAACAGCGCTTCCCGAATGGTTTATGGAATATCAGAAGATAGGCGGAAAAACCTACGGTATACCTACATATCAGATGTGCGCAAGTATGAGGGCGGTTGTGTTTTTTAAAGACGAAGCGGAAAAATATCTCGATATAGACGCTTTCAAAAAGGCTCTTTATAAAACAACCGACTTGGGAAATAAAGAAATGTACGATATATTGGAAAAATATATGGAGGATTTAAGAAAAGCGGGCGTTAAATATAAAGACGCAACAACCTTAAATCTAAAAGGCTATGACGGCTTTACGGCATTTTACGGCGTTAAAGAGGGCGAAGAAAACAAAGTTATAAACTATGCGCTCGACGGCGACGCAAAGCTCCGTTATGAAGTTGCGAGCGACTGGTACAAAAAAGGCTATATCCGCCAGGATATTATTTCCGCAAAGGACAGAGGAAACGATATGGGTAAAATCGGCGGTTATGCGTTCTGGGACGAAACATGGACTCCGTTTGTGGAAAAATCCTTAAGCGAAAAATATGACAAACCCGTTATAACAATCCCTTATTCCGAAAAATATTATATAACAAGAACAAATACGGCGGCAGGTACGTCTATAACGGAGGCTTGCAAAAATAAGGACAAAGCAATGCAGCTTTTGAATCTGCTTCAGACAAATAAAGATTACTACAATATGCTTACTTTCGGTATCGAAGGCAACCACTATACAAAGACGGGCGACGACAGTATCAAGGTTGAATATGAATCATCACCGACAACAAACGAGCGTTACGGACTTTATAAATGGATAACGGGTAACACGGAGCTTGCGTATAACATTCAGACAGAGCCCGATGAATACAAAAAATGGGTATTTGAAGAAGTAAACGACTCTGATTACCGCTCGCCGTTAATCGGCTTTGTTCCGGATACGTCAAAAATTCAGGACTATATCACACAGGTTTCCGCTATAAACGGAAAATATTATCAGACCCTGGCAGACGGCGCTTTGGATGATTGGAAAGCGGGCTATGAGCAGTATAAAGCGGAGCTTGACATGGTAGGCAACCAAAAAATTATAGATGAGCTTCAAAGACAGGTGGACGAATTTTTGAAAAAATAGTCCTAAAAAAAGAAAGGAAAGATTTCCTTAAATAACTTTATACAGGAAAATATGAAACGCAACATTATTTATAGTCTTACAGGTATGCTGATATTTGTCTTGACTGCCTGTACGGATGATTGGCTGAACAACGAAGGCGAAAGAATGCCGGAAGGAGAAGTCAGTGTGAGTGCTACTGTAGAGTTTCTTCCTCTTCGGCCGGCTCTGGATGTAAACACTCGTACGGCAGGAGATGTAATCAAAGACATCAATGATCTTTGTGTGTTGCTGTATGATGAGGAAGGAAATCTGGTGAAATCGTACTATCTTCTTCCGAAAGGTACTGCTTCAACGGAAACTACAGATAGATTCGATGTTGATGATATTGACCGTGCAGACACAGATGCGGAAGGAGGCAAAACGGCGGAAGCCAAAACCAAACGGGCTACCTTCAAGTTAGCTCAAGTTCCTTACGGCTATTATTATATGTA
>USLP01000269.1 GCA_900555525.1 uncultured Eubacteriales bacterium | reverse complement strand
CCCAGCCGTTACAGGCTCCGCTGCATCACCCATTTGCGCTGTATTTTTTACAGTTACCGTACAACGGATATATTTTTCCACGTCGTTTTCCGTAAGCGTAACAGTATCTGTTGTTTCGGAAAGCGCCGTCCATGTGTTTTTATCGGCGGATTCCTCCCATAAAAACGTTGTTCCCTCTTCGGGGTCATTATTGTAGTCAATATATGTATAATCAAGCTTAAGCTTCATTGTTTCCTTATCGTATGTGAATTTAACGTCCTGTGCGGAAGGCGCTGAAATTTTATATACGGGGAGCGTATCAAGAGTTTGCAGGTTTACTTTAATATCGCCCTTTTGCACATACTGCTCGATTCTGCAGCGAATATATTTGCCGCTGTCCTCCTCCGTCATTGCATATTCGTCTTCGTTCACACCTTCTTTTAAAATTGTCCATTCATCGGGATAGCTTTTAGAAGGATTATCGGTTGCATACCATATATAATTAGTGGTAACAAATGCGGCAGCGGGGCTTTCAAATTCGCATTTCAAATTCACACCCTCGCCCCATGTGTTATCAGAGGGCAGCCCTGTAATTTTAAGGTCTGTAACTTCTATATCGTTCGTACCGATAACGGAATTATCCCAAATCGGTTTATAAGCCTTGATATTATCAATGTAGAGATAGTTATTGCTGCTTTCGTTTGTAGACTGGCTTCCCATAAAGCCGAAATATCCGGTATCTCCTATATATTTAAAGCTTATATTGTTATATGCGGAAGGAACCTGCCACTGAAATGCTCCGTTATAATAATATCTCTGAACGTCGCTTGCGGAGGTTGTTCTCTCCGTAACCAACGTTACTGTGGTTTTTGTATCGTCCAAAGCTTTAAGCTCGGTGTTTGCCCAATAGTTATCACCGCTGCCGAAAGAAACTCTTGTAATGTGGCCGCTTGGATGGTTTGCCCATTCGGAATATCCCGCATAATAATCCCACGGCACACTGCAGTTTATATACGTGCCGAGCTGACCGCTTCTCGCATTTTCCGCATCATAGCTTAATACATAACTGTCATATTCGGAAAAATTATCGAGAACCTGACGGTTTGTCAATATTTTATTATCTTGACGTTTTTTAAATACAAGGCGCTTGTTGTCGTCTTCCGCTATATTCAAAGCAATATATGTTTCTCCTGTTTCAGCGGTATTCACATCTTCCCAGCCTCCGCCGCTGTATCGTCTGAACATATTCCAATTCGCTTGCATTTCCGCCGTATCGGCATAGCTTTCAAAATCGTCTTGAAAAAGGTTTTTCAATATTAAATCCGAAGAAAAGCTTACAAGGGAATTAGCGTCTTTTAAGCCTAAAAGATCTATTGTATATTTCTTATCAAGTTCGAATTTCTCGCCCTTAGGAAGCGTTATTCTCAATCTTGTGCCGTTGTTTTCGAGCGACACCTCACCTACGGTCATTTCACCGCCGTCGGGAGTTATAACGGGGGTTACTCCGTCTAACGTTATTGTCTTGCTGAATTCAAGCTCTATTGCATACTCTGTGGCATATTTTGCCGTGAGCGTTAAGTTTTCCTCCGCCAAAGCCCTCATTGTAAATGCGTTAAAGGGTAACGCCGTAAGCGCTGTCAAAGCCATAACTAAAAGCTTTTTTCTAAATTTCATAATTCTCTCCTTGTCCTTTCTTAATTTAATATATGAAAATTTATTTATACGTATATTTTTTGTTTTTATCTGCGACGTATATTCTCGGTAAAAACCAAAAATATGCGCATATTTTGGTTGTTCAAATTTTGAATTGCCATCGCAGAGGCGGCTGTTATCCGCCCATTTATGGGTTTATGCAAACATATAATTCCGATTATTTTATAAAATGGAGGCAAGAGTGAACATATGGGGGGCAAAAAGCAGTATATAAAAGATTCTGTTCACCCTTGCGTTTTTGGTATATGCTTTGTGTTTCCGCGTATGCGGGTTTGTGCAAACATATTATTTATAAACGGAGTATTCTAAATAAAATCACCGTTTAAATCTGCCAGCGGATGCATTTCGCCGTCCCAGAGATAGCCCATAACCATGTTGGCTTCGCCCGATGTTACATTAATCGTGCAATTATAAGCCTCTGCCTTTCCCGCTTCCAGGACAGGTATGGATATTGGCTGAATACCTATAACCTTATTCTGTACATATTTATCCAGAACCGCAACGTAAAGCGTTGCATTTTCGATGTTGGCGTTTGTATTGTTTACAATCATAAATTCACCGTTTACAGCATTATCCTTTTTGGAGCTGTTGAGCGGACGGAGCGTTACTTTGTCTTCCGAAATTTCATGAATCTTATACGCTCTTAAGCTCTTAATATTGTATTCGGTATCATATGACGGTTCTCCCGCCGTTTTGCTTGCTCTTATTGCGAAGTCAGCGTCCGAAACATCATCTATCGGTTTTGATTCATCTTTAAAGCATAAGCTTTTATTATTATAAACCGAAAGAACTCTGTTGTCAATCCTAAACATAAGATTTCTGTCAGCCGTATCCAATCCTTGCGGATTCGGAGCGTCTGCACCCTGTACACCCCATGTAAGATTATTTACAAAGCAGTTCATCGCATAGCCGGCATTAACCTGCCAATAATAAATATTAAGATTTCTGCCTGCCATTACGCCGCCTTTCTCAAAATTGACTCCGTAGATCGCATAATCATATATCTGCAAGCTGTCTTTTTCCGAAACTCTTTCGATGTCGGCTTCAAAGATATAATTTGCGTCCCATTTCTTTCTCTGCGGATAACGGATAAGCGGAGTTACAGTATAATCTCCCATAGCGCTTGTAATATTAAGAGCGCCATTCTTTAAAGAAACACCCGAATCGGAATCGGAGGGCTTCTTCGTTGGTTTCTCTTCATTATTCTGCTGCGGAACCATTGTATATTTTGCGTCTAAATCAGCTGTTGAAGCATATGCTGAAAAATCATCGTAAAAAAGGTCTTCAACAACAAATTTCTTTGTAAACGTCCCTGAAGCGTTGCCGTATATATCGGATACGCCGTCTGCCTTAAGGATATAAAGCTTACCGGTTTTCAAAGGCTCTTCGGGAGTAATAAGAGCCGTCTTGCCGTCAGCTTTTACGGAAACGCTCATGGGAACGTCAGCG
>USLP01000268.1 GCA_900555525.1 uncultured Eubacteriales bacterium | reverse complement strand
CGCCGGTATCTGCAACGGCTTCCAGGCTCTTATAAAGCTCGGACTCGTTACATACGGAAAAATTACCGATATGACACCCGAAAGTCCGACGCTTACGTTTAATACGATAGGCAGACACCAGTCGAGAATGGTAAGAACACGTATTGTTTCCAATAAATCACCGTGGCTTATGTACTGTAATACGGGTGATGTTCATCTTACTCCCGTATCGCACGGAGAGGGAAGATTTATATGCAACGAGGAGCTGTTTGAATTTATGCACGCAAACGGTCAGATTGCGACGCAGTATGCAGACATAAACGGAAATTCTTCAATGGATATAAAGGATAACCCCAACGGCTCCGATTTTGCTGTGGAAGGCTTGCTTTCGCCCGATGGCAGAGTATTCGGAAAAATGGCGCACAGCGAACGTATCGGCGATAACCTTTACAAAAACGTAAACGGCAATACCGATAACAAAATGTTCAAAGGCGCAGTAGATTATTTCAAACTGTAAAATAAAGGCGCTGTTGGAGGTATAGTCTGTTGCGGTCTTGTTCTTATAAACACATTTCCAATATCTTTCGCAGTAGAAAATGCATTTACTAAAGTTATATTAGGTTTGGTTGATGTTCTTATGGCTGTGGCTATTGTTTTTTTATAATAATGCAAGTTAAACAGAAAAATGCAATGAAAAGCATATTGGAAGATTTTTTAGCAGGCGAACGTGATATTGCAAACATAGCAACACACATTAGTGCGAATGTCCAATACACCGTAAAACTTATTCAAACTATGATGGCAAAAAAATTATTATTGATGCGAATATAGACAGAACAAACAATGTAATTGTTGACAGCAAAAAAACAAATTGTTCACCCGATAATATAGGAAAAATCATAATTTGTACGGGCTGCGGTGCGAAGAATACATTTACCGGCAAAGTGGGACAAAGATGTGAATATTGCGGCGCTGTAATAAGCGAGGAAATGATAAATGAAAACAACTGAAACTTATGACAATTTGATATACAAAACCAATGCTGATAACTCTGCAAGATATGTTTTGGGAAAATATAATGATAATCCGCTTGTGTTTTTTGGTATAAATCCAAGTAAGGCGACAATTAACGAAAATGACAAGACCATTACCATTATAGAAAATGTTGCTCGGAATTTTGGGTATGACGGATATATTATGCTTAATTTATATCCTGTAAGAGCAACAAAAATGAGTAATACTTTTTTTGAATCATATTCCGAAAAAGAAATAACTGTAAATTTGGAATATGTGAAAAATGTTATTAAACCGAGGCAGAATATTGTTGCCGCTTGGGGTTGCCATATAACTGATAAAACTTATTTTTTGCAATCACTTATAGAAATAAATAGAATTGTTAGCAGTGCAAACGCTAAATGGCTGTGTCTTTCAAAAACAAAATGCGGACATCCGCACCATCCGACACGTTTACCGTATTCAAAAATAGATTTGGTACCATTTGATATGTATTCATACATAAATTTATTGAATAAATAATAGGTGTTGAAGCAGTTTAAGCAAGTATTTGCTATGTAAGCGTTTAGCATTGTAGAGGGATTAATTTATAATTGGAAATTAACAAAAAATAAACGGGTGGGTTTTTTCCGTCCGTTTATTGCATAAAAAAACACCCGCCGAGCCGTCGCAGAAGATAATATTAGAAACCTGCGTTTGCAGGTGGGTGCTTACCCTCAGTCGCACGTTCCCCATTCGGCCGAATAATCGACGGTGGGCCTACAATTGACGAGAGGAGGTCGGCTCCCTTATAAGAAGTGTTGGTTCTAATAAATCCCAAGCTAACGTGAACGGCAGGATGTGCTGTAATAAACTCATCACCGATGAATCTATTATAGCACATACTTTTAATAAAATCAATAGTTTTTTAATATTTTATTCTTTTATTTTTTCGAGCGGGTTTATTTCAGCATTATCTTCAAGCATAGAAAAGTGGAGATGAGAGGGGAGATGACTTTCCGAAATGCCCGAATTTCCTACCGAGCCGATTGTGTCGCCCTGCGATACAACCTTGCCCACGGGTGCGCTTCCGGTTTCTTTTAAGTTTTTGTAAACGCCCGTTATGCCGTTGTCATATTCAATTTCAACAACATAACCGTCCTCGCAGTCGGTTTCGCTTTTAGTAACAACTCCGTTCGCTATGCTTTTTACAGGTGTGTTTTCGTCAGCTTGTATGTCTATGCCCAAATGCGTTCTGTAATCATTGTAAGTCGGCTGAAAAACAAGCACGCTGTCGCTGTATTCCGTGATGATTTTTCCTCCCGAAACAGGCATGATATAGCTTTCTTCTTCAGGCTCGTATAGCGGGATTTCATCTGTTTCTTCCGTAGCTTTTGCTTCTTCCGGGGCAGGCTTTGTTACCGGGATTTCCGCAGGCTTTTGTTCTTCTTTGGTATTTTCCGTTATGCTTACGGGAGTGTTTTCCGTTTTCGGAAGGGAGTATTCATAGCCTTTTTGCGATACTACAGACTGCCTTGCGTTGTTGTTTCTTATTGTATTCGCCGCAACAAATGCGAAAACCGTTACAACTCCGCAGATACTTAAGAATGTTAAAAATATATTGCGCTTTTTCATTTCATGCACCTCTTAATTTATTATTTTACATACATTATTTCCCGTGCATGAAATTTTTATACAAATTCAGTTTGATTTTTCTATTTTTATTCCCGTATAATATTTTTTTAAAATTTGTTCGTATGTGTAGCCGAGCTTTGCCATGTGATTTGCGCCGTACTGGCTCATTCCCACGCCGTGTCCGTTTCCTTTTGTGGTGATTTTTACGCTGTCGGCAACAGCTATTTCAAAATTTGTCGAACGAAGTCCCAGCGCCGTGCGGATTTGAGTGCCTTTAAAAGGTACTCCGCCTATAACGATAGTATTAACGCTTCCCGATTCGTTATGCGTTATTTCGCCGACCCACTCCTGCGGATTATCGGAAAAGACAGCGTTGTTTCCAATCGACAAAATTTTATTTTTAAAATCCGAAAGCGAAAATACAGCCGTATCGGTATATCTGGGCGATTCTTCCTCGCCCTCCGATTTTACGGAAACAAGATAGGGAACATCGCCGTTCCATACGTCCTTTGAATTTTCGGTCATTCCGCTGCTTGTCGAATGAAAAACAGCCGTTA
>USLP01000267.1 GCA_900555525.1 uncultured Eubacteriales bacterium | reverse complement strand
TCATACGCCGCGTCGAGTTCGGTAAGCTTTCTTGCCGCCTCGTTGCCGGCTTCTCCGTCCAAAAATCTGTCTTCCTGATACTTTTTACGCAATGAAAAATACGCCTCGGAAAGTTCCCTGTCCGTGCAGTATTCGTCTACGCCTAAAATTTTGTAACTGTCCTTTATCATTTTTTGCTCCTCGGCAAAGCTTACATTTCGGCTTTTTTGCCGCCACCCGCTTTGCCTTTCGGGTTGATTTTTTCAAATTTCGTCTTTAAAACACGCCTGTACGCCGCGGGTATTCCGCGAAGCAAAATGTTTTTTATCAAATCGCCGTTAAAGTAAAACTTTACTTTTTCCGCTTCTTCCGCAATCGCGGAAAACACCGATGAAAAAATAAAATCGACTTCCTTGAAATGTTTTTCGGCAAAAACCTTAAACTCCGTTTCGCCGTAAGCCGTAACGAAAAGATTGTAATTTTTCTTTTTGACGTCTTTTTCGAAGTCGTCGAGCGCGTCGATTAGGTAAATCCACTTGCCTATTGCGTAAAAAAGCTTATGCGTGCTTTCGGTCGCATATTCCGCGAAAACCTCGTCGGAAAGCTTAGCGAGAAGTTCGGCAAACGAATCGCACACCATATCCACACTCGTTTCGCCGCGTTTTTCTTTTTCGGAAAGAGAATAATACCCTTCTTTCACGATTTCATCTATCTTGGGGAACTTTTTTTTCGCCTTTTTATACCCGCCCGACAAAAAAAGCCCTTTTATGCGCCCTTTGCCCGAATCGTAAACGTCGTCTTTCACCTTGTACTGTGCCAGGATAACGTTGACGGCGGCAAGTTTTTCGGTGAGTTCATCGCGCGATGCGATAGGACGAGGACGAATAGGGTGCGCAATACAGCGTTCTCTTTTGACGGTAACGTCCGCATTGCAGACATTATGCGCCACAGCCGACAAAAAAGCGATATCGTACGTCAAACTCATTCTCGCAATCTGAGAACACGACGAGCCGATCGCTTTGCAAACGCCGCAATATAAAGCTTTGTACAGCGTATCGTCCTTAACGAAGAGATACGGCGTATCGGGCTGAACGTAACCGAACATAACTTCTCCTGAATGTTTTGATAAGATTGTAGCTTATCAACCTAAAAACAAACAAACTTTTTTAACGTTTTGGTAAAAACCGTCGAGAACCGCATATATATTAACCGCATATATATTAAATACATTTGCGCAAATCCGGTTGAAAACGCCGCAAAAAAGTTATAGCCCGCAAAGCTCAAAAGCAAAGCGGGCTTTTTACCGTTTTTTTACCGTTTTTTTACCGTTTTTTCCGTTTTTATCGGCTTCTGCCGGCTTTAAACAGACATTCGCAACGAATTATTTTGCGTAAGCCTTTGCGAATTCGGGTAAATCCTTTTTATCCATACTCACGGTAAGCACGGCTTTAAAGTTGTAAATTTTACCGAGCTTTTCAAGGTCTTCTATAACGGCTTTAAAATCCTCTTCCTTGCCGCCGATAATACGGAACAGCCCGTCTACGAATAAGTATTCGATGTCCGCGTCACCCGCAAACAACCCCTTAATAAAGCCTCTGAAGCAATTTGCGCAGCAAACCTCGTATTCGTTTGCGTAAACAACGCGCACCTTAAAGTTTATCCCGGTCGTTTCGAATTTGTTGTCCGTAATGAACACTATATCGCCTTTTGCCGTTTCGACCGATTTAGCCGCTTCTTCAAGAATGAGCTTGGTTTTTCCCGTGCCTTTCGTGCCACAAATCAAAGAAATCATATTAACCTCCGAGAACGAATTCGTTCGTACATATATAATAACTTATTTTTACGGAAATTTCAAGGCTTTTAGCAAAAATTTCACATACTTTTTATAAATTATTTCTACTTTTTTCTTGGGCAACGAAAATAAGACGAAAAAAATGTCAAAAAAAGCATTTTATTCGTTTTCGCCGCTCAATTTTGCTTCTCTGTCGGCAATGGACAACGCTTCGATCATCTCGTCCATATCCCCCGCCAAAAATTCTTCGAGGTTATACACCGTTTTGTTTATTCTGTGATCCGTTACTCTGCCTTGCGGAAAGTTATAAGTGCGGATTCTTTCCGACCTGTCGCCCGTGCCGACCTGATTTTTTCGGTTTTCCGAATACTCCGCTTGGTATTTTTGATTATAATAGTCGTAAAGACGGCTTTTCATAACCTTCATTGCCTTTTCGCGGTTCTTTATCTGACTGCGCTCGTCCTGACAATTGACGACTATTCCCGTCGGAATATGCACCATTCTTATGCACGATTCCGTCTTGTTGATGTGTTGTCCGCCCGCGCCCGAAGAACGGCATGTTTCGATTATAAGGTCTTTTTCTTCGATGTTGACTTCCACGTCTTCGACTTCGGGAAGCACCGCGACGGTGGCGGTAGACGTGTGTATGCGCCCTTGCGATTCCGTTTCCGGCACCCTCTGCACCCTATGCACGCCGCTTTCGTATTTCAAACGAGAATATGCTCCCTCGCCCTTTATCATAAAGGAAATTTCCTTAAAGCCACCAAGGTCGCTCTCGCTCGTATTCATAATTTCTATCTTCCATTTTCTCCGCTCTGCATAGCGCGCATACATGCGGAATAAATCCCCTGCAAACAATGCCGCCTCATCGCCGCCTGCGCCGCCGCGGATTTCCATGATAACATTCTTTTCATCATTGGGGTCCTTGGGAATCAGCAAAAGCGTCAGCTCCTGCTTCAGCGTTTCCGCCTTTTCCTTGTTTTCCGCCAGCTCCTCCTTCAAAAGCTCCCGAAAATCCTCCTCCTGCTTTTCCTCCAGCATGGCAAGGCTTTCGGCAATCCCTTCCTTCGCCTGCTTATACTCCCGATATTTCTCTACAATGGGAGTTATATCACTGTATTCCTTCATCCGCTTGCGCCATTCTGTCTGATTGGCAATCACGTCGGGGTCGTTAATCTGTTCCGCCAAGTCCTCATATTTCGTTTCGATTTCCGCCAAACGGTCTAACATTTTTATGCCCCCTCCTTCTTTCCTGTATATCTCCCAAAGGCAACCCTGTCCAGTCCTGCCAGGTCCTGTCGGATGCCGATTTCCGTATAGCCAAAGTCTGCCAAAAGCGTGCGCAGGGCTGCTCCCTGATCATAGCCGATTTCAAAAAACAGCCAGCCGCCCTG
>USLP01000266.1 GCA_900555525.1 uncultured Eubacteriales bacterium | reverse complement strand
CGGGCTTGGCTTGCGCAAGCGACTTGGCTCGTGCGGGATTCAGAGTAACCGTTTTTGAGGCTTTGCATACCGCAGGCGGTGTTTTAAGCTACGGTATTCCCGAATTTCGTCTGCCTAAATCAATCGTAAAGAAAGAAATTGACGGGCTTAAGGCTATGGGCGTTGAAATAGTAACAAATGCCGTAATCGGAAAATCGCTTTCGGTTGACGATTTGTTTGACGACGGCTTTAAGGCTGTGTTTATCGGTTCGGGCGCGGGACTTCCCAACTTTATGGGAATTAAGGGCGAAAACTTAAAGGGAGTTTACAGCGCAAACGAATTTTTAACAAGAATCAATCTTATGAAAGCGTATAAAGCAGACAGCTCAACACCTATCCAAAGGGGCATGAAAACGGCTGTTATTGGTGGCGGAAACGTTGCCATGGACGCCGCAAGATGCGCAAAAAGGCTCGGCGCGGACGTAACGATTGTTTACAGACGTACCGAAAAGGAATTGCCCGCACGTTTGGAGGAGGTTGAACACGCTCACGAGGAGGGCATTAACTTTGCATTTCTCACAAGCCCGATTGAAATTGAGGGTACCGAGGACGGCTGGGTTAAGAGCATGATGTGTCAAAAAATGGAGCTTTCCGAGCCCGACGCTTCGGGACGTGCAAGACCCGTTCCCATTGAGGGAAGCGAATATGAAATTCCCATTGACTGCGTAATTATGTCAATCGGAACATCTCCGAATCCGCTCATTAAGTCAACCACAAACGGCTTGGACGTTAATAAACGCGGCGGAATAATCGTAAACGAAGAAACGGGCGAAACGACCAAAAAAGGCGTTTATGCGGGCGGAGACGCCGTAACGGGCGCCGCTACGGTTATACTCGCCGCCGCACAGGCAATTAAAGATTATCTGAAATAAAAACCGTATATCCGCCGAAAAGGGCGGTATACTGCGGAGGAGTATATGAAGTTTAAACTTATAAATTCACTTGAAAAAACCTTTGAAAACAAAAAGCCGAAAACCTCGGAACTTAAAAGCGCAAGGCTTTTAAAGGGTGAACGCTTTTGTTTTCAGCTTGCCGCCGAAACGGATTTTGCGCTTTGGTATACCGTGAAAATCAATTCGCCGCTTAAAGATTATATAAAAATATACCGCATAGAAAACGCTGTTATGGACTTGGCGGCTTATCCGTATATTAAGGATAAAAATTATCTAACAAAATCGGGCGGAGTTATGCCCGATATACTTATTCCTGCAAAGGAAGACGAGCTTTTCACCTCATATTACGGCGCATCATGCGTGTGGCTGGAGCTTAACGTTCCCGAAGATTTTAAGAGCGGCGAATATGAAATCGAGCTTGAAATACAAACGTATGACGGAACGTCAATCGGCATGAAAAACGAAAAATTCAAGCCGAAAACATACCGTAAAAAGCTTACGGTGAAAATTCTTGACTTAAAGCTTATAAAAAACGAAATCAGGTTTACGCAGTGGATGTATCTCGACTGCATAAGCGCTGTTCATGATGTTCCGGTATTTTCGGAAAAGCACTGGGAGTTAATCGAAAAATACATACAGACGGCTGTTTATATAGGCATGAATATGATGCTGACGCCCGTTCATACGCCGCCGCTCGATACGTCAAGGGGAATATACCGCGATTATGTGGGGCTTATAGATATTTCATATGACAAAAATACGAATAAATATTCGTTTGACTGCAAAAAGCTGGAACGCTTTATAGAAATCTGCCTTAAATGCGGGATAGAATATTTTGAGATAGCACACCTCTTTTCGCAGTGGGGAAGCGAATTTGCCGCACCCGTAAAGGTTGACGGCGAATATAAATTCGGCTGGCACGTAAAGGCTGACAGCGCGGAGTATACCGAATTTTTAAAGCAGTATATTCCCGCAATCACAAAAACGTTTGACAAATATAATTTGAGAGACAAAATATATTTTCATATTTCCGATGAGCCGTGTATGGAAAATATAGAAAGCTACAAAAAAACGTACAATATTTTAAAGCCGCTTTTAAAGGGTATAAAAACGATGGACGCTCTTTCAAGCTATGAATTTTACAAGCAGGGGCTTATCGATTGCCCCGTTACGGCAACAAATCATATTGACGAATTTTTGAAGCATGATGTGGAAAATCAATGGGCATACTATTGCTGTTCGCAGGGCGAAAAGGTAGGAAACAGATTTTTGGCAATGCCGTCATACCGAAACAGAATTTTGGGTATACAAATGTTTAAGTATAACATAAAAGGCTTTTTGCATTGGGGCTATAATTTCTATAATTCGCAGTACAGCCTTGAAAAAATCAACCCGTATGTTACCACCTCGGCAAACGGAGCTTTTCCTTCGGGCGATACGTTTTCTGTTTATCCCGCAAAGGACGGAGTATATTTAAGTATGCGTTCGCTTGTTTTTTACGACGCATTGCAGGATATTCGGATTTTAAATATGGTTTCCGAAAAAATCGGTCATAAAAAAACGGTTGAAATGATTGAGAATATTGCAAAATCGGAAATAACGTTTTTGAAATATCCGCACAGAGCGTCATTTATATTAAATGTTATCGATAAAGCGAAGCAAATTCTCGAAATGTGATTTCTTGAAATGTGATTTCTTGAAATGTCATTTTAACGGATAAAACGGTGTCAAAAGCGCCGTTTTATTTTTTTATGAAAAATCTTAAAAAATCTTAAAAAAACAGTTGATTTTTTTCTCCGTATGTATTATAATAATGTTTAGCGACTTTTTATATATTCAATTTCAGAAAGAGGAAAATAATGGTTTTTTCGAGCATTTTATTTTTATATTATTTTTTACCGCTTGTTTTGGTATTCTATTTCGTTTCTCCGAAATGTATGAAAAATACGGTACTTTTTGTGTCGAGCCTTATTTTTTATGCATGGGGTGAGCCTGTATATATTTTTTTAATGCTTTTTTCGATAGCGTTTAACTATTTTGCGGTTTTGCTTATGGATAAATTCGGTAACAGACTGTGGATAAGAAGGTTGTTTCTTATTATTGCCGTTACGGCGGATTTGGGAATTTTGGGATTTTATAAATACACGGGCTACGGCGTTTCGGTTATAAATTCCGTTTTTCATACGTCCTTTAAAACGACTGCCGTAACGCTTCCTGGGGGTATTTCGTTCTA
>USLP01000265.1 GCA_900555525.1 uncultured Eubacteriales bacterium | reverse complement strand
CCTCTCGTATCGAATGGCCGTTTTGGCAGAAGTTTTTCACGGTATCCGTAATTCCTTTTTTGATTTCGTTATCGCAATCAAGCGATTTTATCCAGCCGGGAAGATTAAAGGAAATTTCGGAAACGGGGAATTCATAAAGAACAGTTTTTAAAATCTGCGTTATTTCCTCCTCGGTTATATTGGCGCAATCGGTACACAATACGGGTACACCGTACTTTTCGGAAAGCTCGTCGCAAAGCTTTTGCGCCGTATCATTTTTCGGATATTTGGAATTAACAAGAACGACAAACGGCTTGTTTATTTCACGAAGCTCGTTTATTACACGCTGTTCCGCTTCGGTATAATTGTTTCTGTCTATATCCACGATAGAGCCGTCTGTTGTTATAACAAGTCCTATTGTAGAGTGTTCGGAAATAACCTTCTGCGTTCCTATTTCCGCCGCCTCCGAAAAAGGTATGCTTTCCTCCGACCACGGCGTTTTAACCATTCTTGTTTCGCCGTTTTCCTCATAGCCCATGCTGTCGGGAATAACATAGCCGACGCAGTCAATCATTTTGATTTTTGCGCTGCCGCTGTCTCCAAAATCAATCTGCATTGCCTTATTGGGGATAAACTTCGGCTCTGTCGTCATTATCGTTTTCCCCTCCGCCGACTGCGGAAGCTCGTCGTTTATTCTCTGACGTTCGTATGTATTGCTTACATTCGGCAAAACCATAAGATCCATAAATCTTTTTATAAAAGTTGATTTTCCCGTTCGTACAGGTCCTACAACACCGATATAGATATCGCCGTCTGTGCGTGTTGCAATGTCTTTTAAAACATTCATTTTAAAAACCTCCGAGTAATAGTTTATTATAATAAAATATACTCGAAGGTTTCATATATTATTCCAAATTTTAATTACATTTCAAGAAGAAATACCTGATTATACGTTTTTTTGAATTTATCGTAAGCTTTTTGCGCATATGAAAGCTCGTCAAATATTCCGAAAACGGAAGAACCGCTTCCGCTCATTACCGCCCCCAACGCTCCGCTTTCTATAAGCTCCGCTTTAATATCGTTTATTACGGGATGAATAATTGCCGTAACGTTTTCCAAAACGTTATACATTCGCTGTGCAATTCCTTTTATATCGCCGTCGGAAATACATTTTATAACTCCCGACGTATGGGGGTGAAGCTCGTTTTTTACAGAATCAAACTGCGTAAAAACCTCCGCAGTCGAAACGTTTATGTTATCGGGCTTAACAAGCGTTATATAAGAATGAGGCAGTTTTCCGACAGGAATCAGTACCTCACCCGCTCCTCTTGCAAGGCAAACACCGCCTTTTATGCAAAAGGGAATGTCTTTTCCGACCTTATCTCCGATTTTTATAAGCTCGTTTTCGGTAAGCTTTGTATCGTAAATTTCATTAAGACCTTGGAGAACGGCGGCGGCGTCCGTACTTCCGCCCGCAAGTCCTGCCGCAACCGGGATAACCTTTTCTATAAAAATCTCGGCGCCGCCCGTTATGCCCGTATATGCAAAAAATTCTTCCGCCGCCTTATATGCCGTGTTGCTTCTGTCGGACGGCAAAAACGGCAATGTTGTATCAATTTTAATTTTTTCCGACTTTTTAACCGTTACGGTATCAAAAAGCGGTATTTCACACATAAGCATTTCAAGCTCATGATAGCCGTCGCCTCTGCGTCCGAGGCAATCAAGCGTAAGATTGATTTTTGCGTTCGCCTTTATTACAGCCGTTTTTTCCATATTTGCCTTACCTTTCCGTGAAAAAAGCAGGATAGTTTCCTGCTTTTTTATTGTTTAATTTCGTAAATCGCACGCATAAGCTGTGTATCGTCTTTTCTGTCCAAAAGATAAATATTTTTTACATTATCGGGCAAGTCGACCTCCGCAGTCGGCTTTATTCCCACACCGTGGATATTATCGCCGCAGGGAAGAAAATATTCGCCCGTCGTAATTACTGCCGTTGATTCCGAGTCAATCGGATAAACAGTACCCACAACGCCTTTTCCAAACGTATTCTTGCCGACTACCGCCGCACCGTTTATATCTCTTAACGCACCCGTTAAAAGCTCAGAGGCGCTTGCCGTATTTTCGTTTACCAAAACGGCTATTTTTTTATCAAAACAGTTTGCGTCCGAATTATAAACCTCATCGCCCTTATTCCTGTATTTTATTTTCACAATCTGACCTTCGGGCATAAGCGTATCCGCAATTTTAACAACGCTGTCAAGCGTGCCGCCGCCATTGTTTCTTAAATCGATAACAAGACCGCTTATATTCTGCGATACAAGCTTATCAAAGTGCGTTTTAAATTCGTTTGCGGTTGTATCGCCGAAATTTGAGATTTTTATATATCCTATATTATCCTCAAGAATTTCGGAATCCACGGTTTCAGCCGTAACCGCACGTCTTACCACGCTTACGTCTTTATAAGCCTCTTCGGAAAGGTCGTATATTTTTATATTTACGCTTTGTCCCGTATGACCTTTCAAAACGCTTACGGCATCGCTTAAGTGGTCGCCGTCATATTTTTCGCCCTCAACCTCGCTGATAACGTCGCCTGCTTCTATGCCTGCTTCTTTTGCGGGACCGTTTTCAAAAGCACGTGTTACAACAATTTGATTATCGCTGTCCACCGTAACCTCCACGCCGATACCTGCGTATTCACCCGTCATATTTTGATTAAAATCATCTATACTCGAAGGCGGAACGTAATACGTAAATCTGTCTCCCATTGACGCAACATAAGCGCCGTAGGCATTTTCGGTTGCTTCGGGGATATTTATTTTATCGGTAAAATAATAATTTTCTTTGATAAGCTTATTGAGCTTTTCAATTTTGCGTGAAACCAAAACCCCGTTCGAGCTGTCGGCACGCTCATAAACAACACCCGTCAAAAATCCGACAGCAAGAGCCAATACGATACTCAAAAATCTGCCGCCTTTCTTTTTTCGAGGCAGTTTGTTCACGATTTTCTCAAGGCTTTTCAACTCTTCGGCTGTTAATTCTTCATTATTTTCATTCATATTATCCATTATAACCTCTCAAATCAGTTGACATATTTCTGCGGATCTTGGCGTGTACCGTTTAAAAACACTTCAAAATGAAGATGCGGTCCCGTAGAAATGCGCGTACTTCCAACTTTTCCGATTGACGGAGCC
>USLP01000264.1 GCA_900555525.1 uncultured Eubacteriales bacterium | reverse complement strand
CTTGTTCCTCGTATGCTCTGGAAGCATTTGAGATCCACGGTTTTTTTAAGGGATTGCTTTTGAGTGTTTGGAGAATTTTAAGGTGCAATCCTCTCTCAAAGGGCGGTATTGACTATCCTTAGAAAGGCATGAGTGTGATAATAAATGAACATAATTTATAAAGCGCTGGGGGAAGTCCTCAGAGTTATATACGATTTTACGGGAAATTTCGGATGGGCAATAATCGTATTTACGATTTTGGTTCGCCTTATTCTTCTGCCGCTTATGATTAAACAGCAGAAATCAATGGATAATATGCAGAAAATCCAGCCTGAGCTTAACGCTCTTTCCAAAAAATACGCAAACGATAAGGAAAAGCTTAACGAAGAAACGATGAAGCTTTACCAAAAATATAACGTCAACCCTATGGGAGGCTGTCTGCCTC
Organism: uncultured Eubacteriales bacterium; assembly: GCA_900555525.1. Taxonomy (GTDB): domain Bacteria; phylum Bacillota; class Clostridia; order UMGS1840; family UMGS1840; genus UMGS1840. Next base: position 2,751 of record USLP01000264.1, on the reverse strand, counting down.
TCCTCATTCAGATGCCTATACTTATTGCGGTTTACGGCGTTATACAAAACCCCATTACTTATATATTGAAACAGACTCCGACCGTTGAGGTGCTTACTGCTCTTTGCCGTCAGCCGTCCGATACACAGCTTAACGTTGTCGCATTCGTTACGAATCATATGGATAAAGCGGCGGAAGCATTGCAGAATGCGGGACAGACATTTGACCTTAACAGCCTTGTTATGAACTTTAATTTTTTGGGGCTTAATTTAGGCTATTCGCCGAATGCAAATAACGGCAACTATATTTTGTGGCTCATACCGATTTTGAGCGTTGTAACTTCGTTTTTGGTTAATAAGATGAGTCAGCCTCCCAAGGCAGAGGGCGCAAAGAAGGACGACGCACAGCAGACGCAGATGCAGACAATGCAATATGTTTTTCCGTTTATGACGGGTTATTTCTGCTATATCCTGCCGTCGGCTATGGGGCTTTACTGGATAGTGGGCAATCTTCTCCAGATGCTTCAGACGTGGGTAATGAGAGAAATCAAAAAGAAAAATACCGACCCTCTTGTAATAGAACCCGAAACGAAAATCAAGAAAAAGAAAAAATAACGAAAGGAACATAAAAAGTGAAAGAGATAATAACAACAGGAAAAACGATTGAAGAAGCGAAATTAAAAGCCGCTTCCGAATTAAACGTTTCTCCCGATGATGTAACATATGAAGTGCTCGATATGCCCGCAAGCGGCTTTTTGGGCATAGGCGCAAAGCCCGCAAGAGTTTTGGTAAGATACGAAGACCCTGCGGAAGCTTTGGAAAAACAGCAGAAAAAAGAAGAAGCTCCCAAAAAGGAAAGAAAGCCGAAAAACGAAAAATTTGAAAAAAGAGCGGACGCAGAACCGAAAAACGAAGTAAAATTCGTTAAAACGGAAAGAAAAGAGCTTACCCACGACGACATTTTCAAGGACGAACCCGATGAAAGCTTTGTTCCCAACGAGCAGGCGGAACCGTTTTTGAAAGACTTTTTGGACGGACTTTTCAAAAATATGAATTTTGACGTAACGTATACAATAAAGCGTAACGGCAGATATATTTATATCGACCTAAAGGGCGAAACTTCGGGCGTTCTTATCGGAAAGCACGGCGATACGCTTGACGCAATTCAGCATATAACACAGCTCGCACTCAACAAAGCCGTTCACGGCGGCGAAAAGGTAAGAGTTGATACCGAGGGCTACCGTGAAAAAAGAACGAAAACACTCGTAAATCTTGCAAAAAGCATTGCAAACAGAGTAATAAAATCAAGAGGTAAGTATGAACTTGAGCCTATGAAGGCTTATGAAAGAAAGATTATTCATGCGGCGCTTCAAAGCTATCCGATGCTTACAACCTACAGCGTCGGCGTTGAACCCGAAAGACGTCTTGTGGTAGCGTTCAAACCCAAAAATTCACAAAAAGAAGAAGAATAATTTTTTAAAGGGAATACTGTATGTATTCCCTTTATTTTAAATTTGAAACGGAGAACAGAAATATGAAAAAGAAAATTTTAGCGGTAATTTCCGCATTTATGGCGGTATTTATGATGTCGGATAAACTGTCGGCAGGCGGCTATACGTTCATTCCGATTGACAGCCTCGCCGTATTCGGAAACTACACCTGGAACGGCAGCAGCCGCACAATCGACCTTATACCATACCAAAAAGCAGATATTTAACAAAACTGACAAGGAGACGGACAATGAGAATATTAACAGTAGGGGACGTTGCGGGAAAGTGCGGCGTCGATTATATCAAAATGAATTTAAGACAGATTATAGATGAGCTTTCGGCGGATTTTACGATTGTAAACGGCGAAAATGCGCTTACGGGCAACGGCATAAACAAATCGGTATGCGATGACTTTTTTAATGCCGACTGCGACTGCATAACGCTCGGCAATCACGCATTCAGAAACAGAGGCGTTTCCGACGCTTTTGCGGCATATCCGAAAAATCTTATCCGTCCGCTTAACTATGACTTTATGCTTGACGGAGAGGGCTATACCATTCTTACAAAAAACGGTGTGAAAATCGGTGTAATCAATCTTTTGGGACGTGTTTATCTCGAAAATGTTGACTGCCCGTTTAAAGCGGCGGATAAAGCGGTCGAATATATTAAAGGTCAAGGCTGTAATGTAATCATTGTTGATTTTCATGCGGAAGCCACAAGCGAAAAAAAGGCAATGGGCTATTATCTCGACGGACGTGTGTCGGCGGTTTTCGGAACGCATACGCATACCCCCACGGCGGACGAGCAGATTTTTGGAGGCGGTACGGGATTTATAACCGACATCGGCATGACAGGCGCGTCCGATTCAATCCTCGGACTTAAAAAGGAAATTTCAATAAATAAAATCGTACATCACAAAAATGCCCGTTTTGAATGGGCGGAGGAGAACCCCGTCCTTATGGGGTGCGTCTTTGACATAGACGAAAAAACAGGCAAATGCAAAAGCGTTGAACGCATAAAAAGATAAAATCAATAAAACCCATGGACGGGCGATATAAATTGCAATTGCAATTGCAATTTGCGATATATACGTGCCGTATGCGGTATATTTTATAATGCGATATATTGCCTGTCGGCAATGCGGACGGAACGTGCCGCGGCGCCGTTCCCTACGGTACAAAATTTAAAATTTGTGCATCGCCCTTTTTCGGGCGACCACGAAAGACGCACCCCTACAATGGTATATCCCAATTATGCCGCACAATACCAATTAAAAAAATTTT
>USLP01000263.1 GCA_900555525.1 uncultured Eubacteriales bacterium | reverse complement strand
CTATTGCTAAAAGGGTTCATTATTCTACTAAAATAGAAGGAAATAGTTTGGATTTAAATACTGTAAAAAAAATAATCGAAAATACTAATAATTCACATGAAAGAAATGTTTTAGAGGTAAGAAATTACTATAATGCTTTAATGTATTTAAATAAAGAAGCAGATACTAATAATAGTATAACTGAGGATTTAATATTCAAAGTACATAACTTAATAATTGGAAAGAACTTAAATGCTAAAGCAACATATCGTGATGGTCAAAATATAGTGGAAGATTCATTAACTAAGCAAATAGTGTATATGCCACCAGAAGCAAAAGATATAAAAGCATTAATTAATCAAATGATAAAAGAGTTTGATAATAAAACATCTAAAGATATTCCTATCCCTATAAAAGCTGGTATCATAGAATATGAGTTTGTTACTATTCATCCTTTTTGGGATGGCAATGGTAGAACATCTAGATTACTTGCTAATTATATATTAAAAGCATATGGATATGACTTAAAAGGATTTTATGTAATGGAAGAGTTTTATGATAAGAACATAAATGATTATTATAATTCTCTACAAATGGGATTACATCATAATTTTTATTTTGGAAGAAAATCATTGACAGATTGGAAAAATAGTGATATAATGATTTTCGGAAGTGAGAAAATGAATTTTATAGAAAAAAATGCAAAGAAAGCGATGCACTTTGTATTTATGTTTTTGAAGTGGGTGCTGATTTCCGTTTTTACGGGGTTAATCGGCGGAGCGGTCGGAACGGCGTTTCATAAAAGCATAGAGCTTGTTACGGAGTTTCGGGGCGCGAATCCGTATGTGCTTTATTTTCTGCCCGTAAGCGGACTTGTTATAGTTTTTATGTACAAGCTGTGCCGTGTATCGCACAAGCTTGGGACGAATGACGTTTTAAGCACGGTACGTGATGAAAAGAGCGTGCCTGCCGTTATGGCGCCTCTTATATTTATAAGCACGGTTCTTACGCATTTGTGCGGAGGAAGTGCGGGACGTGAGGGTGCTGCTTTACAGCTCGGAGGAAGTATCGGAGCTTTTGCGGGGCGCATTTTTAAGCTTAACGAAAAGGATATGCCCTTAATCGTTATGTGCGGAATGAGCGGAGTTTTTTCCGCACTTTTCGGAACACCGCTTACGGCTTCGTTTTTTGCGATTGAGGTTGTGAGCGTCGGTATAATGTATTATTCCGCTTTGGTGCCGTGTCTGACATCTGCGCTTACCGCTTACGGAGTTTCCGTTTTTTTCGGGGTTGAGCCTGTACGCTTCAGCTTAAGCGTTATTCCCTCGCTTGAGCCTTTAATGCTTTTGAAAACAGCGTTGGCAGGCGTTATATTCGCCGTTTTCAGTATAGTTTTTTGCCTTGTTATGCATGGAACGGCGAAGCTTTATTCAAAATATTTGAAAAATTTGTATGCAAGAGCCTTTGTCGGCGGTATAATTGTTATAATTCTGACATTTTTGGTCGGTTCGTATGACTACAACGGCGCAGGCATGAATATTGTTGAAAAAGCGATAGACGGAAATGCAAGACCCGAAGCGTTCATTTTGAAGCTGATTTTTACGGCTGTAACAATCGGTGCAGGCTTTAAGGGCGGCGAAATCGTTCCTACGTTTTTCGCAGGCTCGACGCTCGGCTGTGTTTTGGGCGGACTTATCGGTATTCCGCCGTCATTCTGTGCGGCGCTCGGTCTTACCGCGCTTTTTTGCGGAGTGGTGAACTGCCCCGTTGCGTCCGTATTTCTTGCGATTGAACTTTTCGGAGGACAGGGGATTATATACTATGCCGTAACTGTCGTAATAAGCTATATGCTTTCGGGCTATTTCGGGCTGTATTCGAGCCAGAAAATAGTATATTCAAAGCTGAAAGCCGAATATATAAATATACACGCAAAATAAGCCGTACAGAATTTCTGTTCGGATTTATAAAAGAAAGGAAAGATATATATGAAAATCGAAGTATTGCAAAAAGAAATGATTGCCGCAATGAAAGCGCACGATAAGGTTAGAAAGGACGCAATATCGTCTCTTATCGCCGCTGTAAAAAAGGTTGCCATTGACGAGGGAACGAGAGAAAACATTCCCGAAGAGCTTGTCGACAGAGTTATTTTGAAAGAAATGAAATCGGTAAAAGAGCAGATTGACACTTGCCCCGAATCGAGAGAAGAGCTCAAAGCGGAATACACGAAAAACTATGAAATAATAAGCGAATTCGCACCGAAGCTTTTAAGCTTGGACGAAATCAAAGCAATTCTTAACAAAAAATTCGCAGACGTTATAGCAACGAAAAATAAAGGCATGATTATGAAAACCGTTATGGCGGAACTTAAAGGCAAAGCAGACGGCAAAACAATCAGCACAGCAGTTGCGGAACTGTGTAAATAAGCAAAAGCGGAGAAAGGTTTTAACGCCTTCTCCGTTTTTTTAATTCCTAATTCCGCATTCCTAATTCCGAATTGCTTTATTCTTCTTCGTTTGTTTCTTCGTCGGTGTTTTCTTCATACTGCTTGCAGTTTAAGAAATAATTATCTTTTATATCGTCAGATACGTTGCTTTCCTTATAATCGGCAATAACGCAGTCGTCTGAATAGAACGAAGCTGTCAAAAGCTTTAAATATACCGCTCCTGCAAGAGAAACCGCAAACGAAACCACGCCGAGCGGGAAAGATAAAAAATATCCGATAAACGGTATTGAGATAAAGCTTAGCGAGATGAGCGGAATTACGGAAATCACGGCGCTTACGATAATATCACACAAAAACATACTGCCTTTTTTACCGTTTGACTTTTTCATAGTCGTTTTAAGACATTCACGCACGCTCATATCCGGATTTTCCAAAAGCACAAACATATTAAAGCGGTAGCAGTATGCCTTATAAATCATCAAAAACGGCCCCGCAAGCGGAATAATCAGCCACAGAAACAGCCAAAGCGCCTCCCATAAGCCTCCTGCCGTAACGTGCCAAAAGTGCCGAAAGCCGTCAAAAAGATTGTTTATGCCTGCGTTTTCGGATTCTTCGGTGTAATTAAGATACATTTTATAAAGCCCTGCGTCAAAAACATAAAATACACACGCAAGTATAACCGCCATTATAATAAGCATAATTATAGGAACAATGAGAAGCGTCCACGCAAGGGAATCGCCAGCGTATTTTACCATACCG
>USLP01000262.1 GCA_900555525.1 uncultured Eubacteriales bacterium | reverse complement strand
CCGCCGGCAGGCATATATACTACAAGTCCGGCAACACCGTAATCGTCCAAATCATAGAACAAATAAGGACGGGGCGTATTGAAATCTTTTGGCAAAATTGTGTTGGGAGTACCAACCTTATAATCGTCTGTCGATTCCTTATCGGTCGGAATCTGGAAGCAAACTGCGTCTCCCGCATAACAAGCCGGCGTAGAACCGTCGGGAAGATTGCGATAATTCGCCGCACCCGATGAAAATGTTGTAAAAAAGTCATAAGCCCACTGGAAAACAGAATACCAAAACGGCTTTGAAAGCACTAATGTATTTTCATTGATTTTCGTCGGGTCATTTCCTTCCACCCAGTTATTAACTATGCTTTTAATTTCGCCTTTGACATTTACCGTAAACTTAACAATAGGCGGATATAAATCATCAATTGTGCCCGTTGCGCTTTTATGAAGCCTTGAATCCATATCCGTTATATAATTTTGAAGATTTGATATAATAGCGCCGTTATCTGTTCTCACGCCGTTTAAATCACATTTATCGGCAAGCTTGTAATCTGCCCAGCCGTTTTTTTCGTTTGAGAAAATTCTCACCTGATAGTCGTCCGAAAGAACTTTAGCCGATTTTGCGCCATAGAGATAACCGTAAAACTGCTTTGACGCAACGTCTCCCATACCGCAGATTTTCCCCATAAAATCAAGCGCAAATCCCGAACTTTTTCCAACCTCAAGCGGCTCTGTCTCGTTAAGAGATTTTTCTGAAATTTCATGAAACTTATCGTTTACTTTATAAAGCTTATCCGTATAATTATCTATGCAGACTTCAAAAGGATTATCCTTTGTCATGGTGATTTCGCCCGAAACGGTTTCGCGTGAAATTACCGCAAAAATTCCGCCCGCCGTATTCGTTGCAATCGATATGACATCGCCTTTCTTTATATCGTCGGGAAGTATTGTTTCATTTTTATACAAAACATAGGACAATTTTTCCGAATCGTTTAAATCCAAAAGCTTTATACCGTCAACATCAAGACCGTATTTAAAGCTTATTTTCCCTCTTGAGCTTGATGCGACAACAAGCGATTGAAAATCGTATACCATTAAGACGTCATAACTGCTTCCATTATTGGAAATCATCTTTATATATCCGTTTTTGGGGATATATTCCGATTTCATCTGCGGAACGGAAAGACCGTTTTGGGTAACAATTGCATCGGAATCGATTTTATACGTTTTTCCTCCGCTGCTCTTCTTTGTCTTAATATTTTTGGAATCTGCCGTATCTATATCGTCCGAATATATCGTAACTTCCTTTGAATTTGTTTTCTTTGAAGCAAAAATTACAGTTGAATATGTTTCTCCGCCTGTTTTTTCTCTGTAAAAATATTCTATTTCATAGCCGAAATATGTTTCCAAGCCTTCAAATTCATACTTATAGGTTTCATCGTCAATTTTCACCTCATCAAGCTCAAGAGCCGAGGAAAGCGGTGATGACAAGCTGAAAATTTCAAAAGCACTGAGTAAGCCATTGCCTTTCTTTAAGCCGAGATAGCTTTCCAAAATCGTGCGTCTGCCCAAGCCTGTTACCTTTATACCGCTGTTATCCAAAATATAGCTGTCCACCATTTCAACGTCAAGTGCGTTATAGATTATTTCCGCAAGCGCACCTGCCGTTATTCCTTCGTCACAGCCTTCATATGAAACATTCTTTAAAAGTCCCAAATCAGTCGCCGTAAGCGTATAACCGCCGGGATATCCTCCCTTTGCCTGCGCTTTTGCCGTATATCCCAAAAGTCTTACCATTGCCGTTATTGCTTCGGGAACAGCGATATAATCATCGGGTGCAAATATTCTGTTGCCTTTGCCGTTCATTATATCCATATCGTACATAACGGAAACTTCGCCGTAACCGGGGTCGCCGTCCTTAACATCATCATAAAGATCCTTTACCTGATAGCCGTTTACGGGGCAATTTATTAGTCTTGACATTGCCTGCGCAAAGTCTATTCTGTACATTGTTTCGTCCCACTCATATTCATAGTCGAATATTTCAAGCTGTGCAAGAAGCGCAATTTTTTTTACTGCGTCCTGCTGCTGTGCTGTAAGCTCTTTCGTATCCTCCGCAATCGCATTTACGCAAAACATTGACGCAATCATAACGACCGATATTATAATTGACAGTATTCTTTTTAATTTATTCATTCTTTTGTCCTTTCCTCTCCGCGTATAAACGCTCATTTATCTTATCCTATCTTGCGGAAAGCATACTGTAAAATCTGTAGATTATTACTCCCGCTTCTGCTCTTGTCGCTGATTTTAGGGGCATAAAATGCTCGCTGTCAACTCCGCTCATAAGCTTCAGATTAACTGCCTTTTCTACAAACTCACTTGCCCATGCGCTTATTTCCGATTTATCCGAAAAGCTGTCAAGAGACGCTTTTTCAGTCTCTCCAAGCTTCTTTTCATATACCGAAATTATAATTTTTGCCATTTCTTCTCTTGTGATTTTATCGTTCGGGCGGAAATTCTCACCGTCTCCGCTTATATATCCCTCTTTGTATGCCGTTTCAACCGCTCCGAAAAACCAATCGTTTGTATTGACATCAGAGAATGTACCGGTTGTATTTCCGTCTGTTTTGATGCCGACAGCGCGAAGGAGCATTGTTATCCATTCCGCTCTCGTAACTGCGTCCTCGGGGCAATAGCCGTTTTCCTTACCGTTTATAAGGCCTGCGTCCTTTAAAGCCGTTATTTCTTTTTCCGCCCAATGACCTTTCATATCGGGGAAGGTTTCTTTTTCAATTTTTTCGGTATTTGTTTTATCAGCAGGCTTTGTTTCCTTAACAGGCATTGTATAAGTACCGCCACCGCCGCCCGATGACGAACCGCCCGAAGAGCCGCCCGACGACTGCTCGCTTATTTTGATTTCATCAGAGAAAACTTCATCTCCCGTCGTAGGAAATTCCGCATTTTTAGGCGTATATCCGAATACGATTTTATAGCCTGCGTCCGCTGATTTTACAATATACGAAAAGCCTGTTCCTACAGATTCTTTATTACCGTTTTTAATTCTGTACCAGTTTGCCAAAGAACCCTCTTCTTTATCGCCGTTTTCGTCGAAATATTCGTATGTCGCCGTAAGTCTTGAGCCAACCTTTCCGTTTCCTTTTACGGCTACCGTTGCCGTCGGTTTAAAAGGAAGAGTATATA
>USLP01000261.1 GCA_900555525.1 uncultured Eubacteriales bacterium | reverse complement strand
TTTTCGTAAAGTATTTTTCCGCCGCTTTGCTTTACAAAGCCGAGTATACCTTTTATGAGCGTTGATTTTCCGCTTCCGTTTTCGCCGACTATCGAGAGGTAATCGCCGTTTTCAACGCTGAAATTTATATCGGAGGCGACTGTTACGCCTTCGTATGCCAAGGATAAATTTTCACATCTTAAAAGTTCCATCAATTGAGCGCCTCCCTAAGATTTTTTGCATTTTGTTCCATCAGTTCAACATAGCCGATACCGCTTTCAAACTGTTCCTTTGTTACGTTGTGGCACGAATGAAAAAGAAGCTTTTTCGCACCCGTGTTTTCGCAGAGTATATCGGCTGTTTTTTCGTTTGAAAATTCGATATAAAACACAGTCGGGATATTTTCCTCCCGTATCTTGTCCGTAAGCGACGCTATTGTTGCCGCCGACGGCTCTGTTTCCGAGGCACAGCCCGGGAAAGCCGCATAATATGAAAGCCCGTAATCGTTCGCAAAATACATAAACGGAAATCTGTCGCCGAAAATTATTGTATTTCGCTTTGCGTTTTTTGTAATATCCGAAAATTCTTCGTCAAGCTTTTCAAGCTTATTCACGTATTCATTATAATTTTTTTCGTAAAATTCTTTGTTTTCGGGGTCGATTTCAGCCGCTTTTTCGTATATCGCACGGCAGATTTTCATGGAATTCCGCACGGACGTCCAAACGTGTTCGTCATATTCATGACCGTGACCATGCTCGTCCTCCGAGGTCGTTTTTTCCTCCGAAAACGGTATAATATCGCAGAATTTGAGCGTCTTTTCGGGCTTAAGCTCTGCGGAGGAGGAAATGTCGTTAACCCATTCCTCGCTTTCGCCGCCGACATATATGAAAAGGTCGGAATTTATAAGCTTTATAACGTCCGACGGCGTCGGCTCAAAGTTGTGCGCATCGCTTGCCGGGGGCAATAACATCGTAATATCCGCCTTATCGCCGAAAATTTCCCGCGCAAAATCATACTGCGGAAATATAGTGGTAACAATTGAAAGCTTGCCGTTGTCGGCTTTTTCCGGTTTTTCCGCACCGCATGAGCATAATATAAAAAGACACATTATTAATGTAATAATTAAAGCTGTTTTTTTTCTCATAATTTCTCCCTAATATGATAGTTACTATCACATTATAACTCCATATCCGAAAAAAGTCAAGTGATTTTTGAATTTTTATGGAACAATTATTTTTATTTATGTTAATTTTGTGTAAAATGTTGACATTTGGAAATAAAAAGTATATAATTATATAATAATTAAAATAAAATAATAGCCGAACAGAAAGAAAGGTGAAATATATGAATAATCCGGAATATCCCGATTTTTCAAATTTTTACGAAAAACCAAATGACCAAAAAGATAATAATGATAGAAATTCAGACCGAAATAACCGTAAATTTTCGGACAATCCCAAAAAGCCCGCATTCTTTTACTGGCTTGTTTCTCTCGGCATTCTCATACTTTTAAACGCTTTTGTTTTTCCGTCGCTTACGGAGAAAAGCGTTGAAGAAGTCAGCTATGATACCTTTTTGAGTTATATTGACAAAAAATCCGTTGAAAGCGTTCAGATTGACGATAATGTTATCTATTTCAGCCTTGCGGAAACAAACCCGAAGAATACAAAAACGGACAAAAAACCTCTTTCCGATATTTCGGAAATGTTTGAAGAACCAAAGCAGGTTTATTCTACGGGCAAAGCGGAAAGCGATACCGCCGTTACCGAAAGGCTTTACGGTACGGGCGTGAAATTTGAAAGGGTTATCCCCAAAGAAATAAATCCGTGGATAAGCCTTATTTTAAGCTATGTTATACCTATTATATTTTTGCTTATCGTTTGGAAATTTATTTTCAAGCAGATGTCAAAGTCGGGCATGGGCGGAAACTTCATGTCATTCGGAAAATCAAATGCCAAGGTGTACGTTAAGGCGCAGACGGGCAAGACCTTTGCCGATGTTGCCGGTCAGGAGGAGGCAAAGGACGCGCTTAGGGAAATTGTGGATTTTCTTCATAACCCGAAAAAATATACCGATATAGGCGCAAATCTTCCCAAGGGTGCGCTTTTGGTGGGACCTCCGGGAACTGGTAAAACGCTTTTGGCGCAGGCTGTCGCAGGCGAAGCGGAAGTGCCGTTTTTCTCGATTTCGGGTTCGGAATTTGTAGAGATGTTTGTCGGCATGGGCGCCGCAAAGGTTAGAGATTTGTTTAAGCAGGCAACCGAAAAAGCGCCGTGCATAGTTTTTATAGACGAGATTGATACGATAGGTAAAAAGAGAGACGCAGGCGGTATTTCGGGAAATGACGAAAGAGAGCAGACGCTAAACCAGCTTTTAACCGAAATGGACGGCTTTGACGGCAAAAAAGGCGTTGTGATTCTGGCGGCTACAAACCGCCCCGAAACGCTTGATAAAGCGCTTTTGCGCCCCGGCAGATTTGACAGGCGAATACCCGTTGAACTTCCCGATTTAAAGGGCAGAGAAGCGATTTTGAAGGTTCATTCCAAAAACAAACCTTTTTCCGATGATGTTGATTTGTCCGTAATTGCAAAGACAACCGCAGGTTTTACGGGCGCTGATTTGGAAAATCTGCTTAACGAAAGTGCGCTTTTGGCGGCAAGACAGAAAAAGAAAAAAATCGATATGGAAGATGTAAGTGAGGCGATGATAAAGGTTATCGCAGGACCCGAAAAGAAATCAAAGAAAACGGGCGACAGAGAGAAAAGGCTTACTGCATTTCACGAGGCAGGTCATGCGGTTGTAACAAAGCTTTTGCCCAATCAAGACCCTGTTCATCAGATATCGATTATTCCCAGAGGCAGGGCGGGCGGATATACGCTTTCACTTCCGAGCGAGGATAAAATGTATTCCTCAAAAACGGAAATGATTGAAGAAATAGTTGTGCTTTTGGCAGGACGTGCGGCGGAAAAACTTGTTTTGGACGATATTTCGACAGGTGCGTCAAACGATATCGAGCGTGCAACAAAAATTGCAAGAGCAATGATAACAAAATACGGAATGTCAGACCGCTTGGGACCTCTTTGTTTCGGCAGTGAGCAGGATGAGGTGTTCATCGGAAAAGATTTCGGTCAGACGAGAAATTATTCCGAAAATGTTGCGGCGATGATTGATGAAGAAATGCGCCGTATCATTGATGAATGTTACAAAAAATGCGAGAATTTGTTAAACAGCCAC
>USLP01000260.1 GCA_900555525.1 uncultured Eubacteriales bacterium | reverse complement strand
CTCGGCGGTTTCGCCGATAACAACGCCCATACCATGGTCAATAAGCACACCTTTGCCTATTTTTGCGCCGGGGTGAATTTCTATCCCCGTCTTTTTTCTGGCTCTCATGGAAATTGCTGTTGCTATGAATTTCATATTATGCCGCCAGAAAAAATTGGCGCGTCTGTGCATCCTGAGAGCTTTCACTCCCGGAGAAAGCAAATACACGGACAGCTTGCTTGTTGAAGCAGGGTCTCTCTCCAAAACCGCATTTATATCAGCCATTAAATTTTTAAGCATTATATTTAATCCTTTCTTTTTTTCCGTTTCAAAAAGCATTATACATATTATAACGGACGAATAAACATACCTTTCCATGGTTTCCGTAAAAAGATGAAGCGCCGCCGTTCCCAAAACAAGAAGAACGGGGAGCATACTCATGTTACTGCGCTTTTTTGCAATACATAAAACGCCCAAAACCGCAATATACAGACGAAAACCCATACACATCGGTACAAAAAGCCATACAAGGCTTTTAAAAAGCGCATTGTTTTTCATATAAAAGCAAATCAGCGAATCGCTTCCCCATGTAAGCGCAAATTTTTCAAAAAAAAGCTTTGTATTTCCCCAAAAACCGTTATTTATAAAGCGTTTCCATGCCATTTTTCCCAAATCGGCGTGCATTTTTTCGGGATTTTCCGCCATCAAAAGCGCACGGCTGTAATCCTCTTCATTCCACCTGCCAAGCGTTTTTTCATTCATGCCGACATAAAGGTTATACCCGAACGGCGCACGGGCGGTTTTTAAATCCGTCAAACGGCTTACCGTGAAATTCAACGCTCCCGTTATCGATATATATGCAAGAAGCATGCAAATAATCCGCTTTAGCTTATGCGCTTTTTTATCATCATCATAAAAAATCAAATAAATTACGTATGCGATAATAAATATAATACCCGTCGGGCGCACAAAATTCATAAGCGATGCGAAAATGCCCGTAAGAACCGCATTAACGGTCTTTTTGCTTTTTACAGCCGTAAATAATGCCAAAAGGCAAAAAAGCGTGTGCGGTATTTCCGTCGCCAAAATTGAAGTGTAAAAAACCGCTGTCGGATATACGGCATATAAAAACGCACATTTTTTTGAAATTCGTTCGTTATTTGTGAGAACGAATGCGCATTTATACAAAAGAAATACGCAAAAGGTCCCCAAAACGGCATTTAAGGCATAAATTATAACTTCGTTTGCTCCGAAAACTTTATATACGGGCGCAAGCGTTATGCTGTAATTAAGAGCGTGCGGAAACGCACCGAAATAAATCGGGTCAAGCGGTTTTCCGTTTGCCGCCGCAATTGCCGCTTCATGATATTTAAGATAGTCGGAAAAAGGAGCGGGCGGAAAAACGAGAGCCGAAAACAGGCGAAGCAAAAATGCCGTGCAAAGGATTGTTCCAAGCCGAAAACAGCACTTTTCCAAAAAGAAAAACGCAAGACAGAACAAAGCCGTAAGCAGTAACGGCGCACCGTAAAGCGAGGAATTTATAAAAACTCCCCCGACCGAAACGGCGAAAAATGCCGCCAAAAATATATTATATACCGTTTTAACCGTTCGATTTCACTCCGATTTTTTTATTATATTATACGACAATTTCCCAAAAAAGTCAAGCGAATTTGCACTAAACTTTTTTAATATCCTTATAAAGATACAAAGAACCGCATATAACGGTTAAGCACCGCTCTTTTTTCGCATATGAAAGAGCGTCTTTAACATCTCCGAAAAAGCTGTTTTTTATTCCGAGCTTATCCGCAATTTCGGTAAGCTGTTCTTTTTTTGCGCTTCTTTCGTTATTTTCCACGCATACGAAAAGAATTTCTTTCGCCTTTTCTTTTATAAGCTTAAGACAGCCCTCTATGTCCTTATCCTTCATAAATGCGCAGATAAACACGGCTTTTTCGCCCTCGTAATAACGCTCCAGGCTTTTTATGAGCGAGCCCACGCCGTTGGGATTGTGTCCGCCGTCAAAAATCACGGGAGGTTTCTCCTCCAAAAGCTCAAAGCGTGCGGGATTTTTTGCGTTTTTAAGACCGTAAGCGATACAGTCCTTCGGAACACCCAAGGCTTCAAGCGCAGAAACGGCAATCGACGCATTTTCAAGCTGATGGATTCCGCCCAAGCCCAGAAAAATCTCTTCGCCGTTATATACATACTTTTCATATATATGCTTTTTATCGGTTTTGGAAACGTCGGGCGCAATTATAAGCCTTGAATTTTCCTCTTTTGCACGCTCTTTTATTACCGCAAGCGCAGAAGCCTCCTGATTCGCCGTAACCGTAACGGCGTTTTTCTTTATTATTCCGCATTTTTCAAACGCAATTTTTGAAAGCGTATCTCCCAAATACTCCGTATGGTCAAGGTCTATCCTGGTTATAATGCTCATCACGTTTTCACTTACAACATTTGTTGCGTCAAAACGTCCGCCCAAGCCTGTTTCGAGTATAACGATATCGCAGTTTTTTTCTTTGAAATACATAAAAGCTATCGCCGTCCATATTTCAAACTGCGTCGGGTGTTCGCCTATCTCGTCATATACCCTGTCAGCCTCTTTTTCTATAATACCGAGAAGCCTGTTAAGGTCGGAATCGGAAATTTCTTCATTATCAACGGTAATGCGCTCATTTACTTTTATAAGATTGGGCGAGATATATTTTCCCGTGCGCCTGCCGCTTTTTGTAAGAGCCGTCTGCAAAAAAGCACATACGGAGCCTTTTGCGTTTGTGCCCGCAACTTGTATGTATTTCATGCCGTTTTGCGGACTTTTGAGAAAGGAAAGAAGCTTCAGCACTCTGTCGAGCCGTAAATTTATAACCGTCTGAAAGCTGTTTGCGTAGTTTTTGAAATTGTTCATCTTATATAGTCATTCCTTTTTGTGATATATATCGGCTTATAAATATAAGCGTAAAAATTCGTATTAAACAGTTTACCGCCGCCGCAGGAATTCTCATCATAATCATAGCGGAATAGTTAAGCCCCATAACGGGAATAAGAAAATACGACGTGAGAAATATATTTATAAAAATCATTTGCAGTACCACGCAGAGAATTATGCGCCAAATCATGCTTTTGCGTCCGCCCGTTACGTTATGATAAAAAAGTCCGTCCGTAAAGCCGTACAGAAATTCCGAAAACGTTATTGTCGGCATAAATGCGGCAACGGGATTAACGGCATAGGAGATGATGTCGGAG
>USLP01000259.1 GCA_900555525.1 uncultured Eubacteriales bacterium | reverse complement strand
TGGGGTTTACTTTTAAGCTGTCCATCATAACGGACATTTTGCTGTCGGCATACGAGCCGCCTCGTATATCGTCCTGAACTACCATTTTCCGTAAAATCATCTGTAGCGGATAACGCTTTTCGTCATTCAAATACAAAAGCGCATTAAACCAGCTGTTCCAATGCCCCACTATAACGAACAGTCCGAGCGTACACAAAACGGGCAAAGACAAGGGCGCATATATGCGAAAGCATATAAGAAAATCGTTTGCGCCGTCTATTTTTGCCGATTCGCGCAGCGAGGGTGAAATGCCCTTGAAAAACGTTCTGCATATGAAAAGATTGTATGCCGTAACGCTTCCGGGAAGCACCATAACCCAAAACGTATCCAAAAAACCGAGCTGTTTTATAACAAGATATGTAGGAATAAGTCCGCCGTTAAAAATCATGGTAAATACAAGCAGTCTGTTGAACGGCTTATTAAGCACAAAGCCGTCAATCGACATTGCGTAAGCCGCAAGCATCGTGAGAAGCAAGGATACAGCCGTTCCCGATACGGCATAAAGTATCGTATTTCCGTAAGCCGTGAAAATTTCGCTGTTTGAAAAAACGGTTTTGTAGCTGTTTATATTAAATCCGATGGGATACCACGAAACACGTCCTGACGTTACGGCGTCCGCCGAAGAAAGCGAAACGCTAAGCACGTTGAGTATCGGATAAAGCATAATCACCATTACAAAAATCATAAAAATGCAGTTAAACCAGTCGAACAACATTCCCCAAACGCCGTCATGTTTTCTTATATATTTTTCCATATGTTCGTCCTCCCTTAAAACATCGATGTATCGGAGCATTTCTTGGAAACATAGTTTGCCAGGCATATAAATACCATGGACACAACCGATGTGAACAAACCTACCGCCGTGGTGTAGCTGTAATTTCCGTTTTCAATACCTTCTCTGTAGGTATATGTTCCGAATATATCCGCAACGCTTAACGTTGTCGGACTGTAAAGAAGGAGAGCCTTTTGGTAATCGCTGTTTAAAATCTGTCCAACGCTCAAAATGAACGTTATACATATTGTGGGAACAATTGCGGGGAGTGTGATATGAAGCATTTTTTTCCATCTGCCCGCTCCGTCTATCGTTGCCGCTTCATAAAGCTGAACGTCAACGCCCGAAAGAGCCGCAAGATATATTATGGTACCCCAGCCTATACCCTGCCACATACTTGAGCCTATAAAAATCGTTCTGTACCATTCGGGCTGTGCCAAAAAGTTGATTTTTTCACCGCCCAAGGACGAAATAAGATTATTGATTATTCCGTCAAGCGATAAAAACTGTTTTAATATGCCGACAACTATAACGACGGAAATAAAATAAGGAAGATACGTAACCGTTTGAATCAATTTCTTAAAACGCTCGTTTTTTATTTCGTTTAACATAAGCGCAAGAATGATTGTCGCAGGGAAATTGATTACAAGAGCCCAAAATCCCAAAAGAAAAGTGTTTTTGAAGAGACGTACGAAATACGGTCCCGTGAAAAATTTTATAAACCATTTAAAACCCACCCAGTTTGCCGCCCAAATAGAGCCGAACTTATAGTTTTTGAAGGCTATAATAATTCCGAACATGGGGAGAATATTAAAAAGCAGTAAAATAATAAAAGCAGGAAGAAGCATCAACGTCAGACATTTATGCTTTTGTATGTTCTTAAAAAATGATTTCATGACCTACCTCCGCAAAACGATATGATTTTTATATTTTGAACAAATTCATCATATCACTAAAGGAGCAAATTGTCAATCATTAAATTTTAAGATATTATACAATATCTAATATCTACAAAAAAATACTTGATTTTCCTGCCTTTTTTAATCAAATTTTTGTCTAAAACTGCTCGGCGTCTCGCCCGTATATTTTTTAAATTTTCTGTTAAAGGTATTAACCTGGTCTATTCCGACCATTTCGGCAACGTCGGAAATTTTCACATTTTTCTTGCTTCTTAAAATTTCCTTCGCCTTTTCCATTTTTGCATTATTTATATATGTTGAAATATTAAGTCCGCTCGTCTTTTTAAAATATGACGAAAGATATTCGGGGGTTATTTTCAGACTGTACGCAACGGAATTAACGCTTAAGCATTTATCTATATTCTCGTTTATATATTCCAAAATGAGGTCATACATACTTTTTGTCGTATACTTAAAGCATTCCGCCGTCCTTTGGTAGCAGTCTTTAACATATTCATGAATTTTTCCGATGCTTACGTCCCTGTCAAAGCCTTCAACGGTTATCTCCAAGCGATTTGTATCTATAACGCCTTTTAAAATGCTAATAAGGTGCGAATAAACACGCTTAAAGTTTTCGTAGCTCATAGCGGTTAATTTGCCATATAAAAAATCGTCGAAAAATACGTCTGTTTTTTCCGCATCGCCTCCCAGAACCGCATTTATTATTCCATGCTCTTTTTCCCACGGGATAACGTAGGCGCTTTTAAATTCCGAATTTTTGTATATCAAAACATTATTTTTCAAAAGCTCCGCCGCCGTACATTTATAGACTACCTGCGTGCTTTCCGCGTAAGCGGTATTAAGCGAGGTTATATCCGAATATTTATCGCTCATTCCTATTATTATGTCATTCCCTGCATTGAGATTTTTAACGGTTTTTATAAGAAGCTCTCTTAAAGCCTCGACATCATCACAGCAAACGACATATTTTTTGCTTTTTGTATCTGTGAAAATTCGCTCTATATAATAATTCTCGAAAAGAGCCTCTTCAATCGCACCGATACCGCTGAAATTATCGCTCGGAAGCATATACAAAACGACGTAAGTGCAAAACTTTTCCGAAAGAGCGCTTATCATTCCGCCGTCTATTCCCTGCTTTTCGCCAAGCATAAGCTTTAAAAGCGCCTGTCCCTCATATATTCTTTCGTTGCGCATTATAACATCCTGCATAACTGCGTTGTCTTTTTTTAGATGTTCAACCGCATTTTGTATGGAATGAATTTCGTTTTTACCGTTTTCAAACGAATCAAAGCCTGAAGCCATTTTTTTAATCGGCATATATGTCAGATACTGACCGAAAACTGCACCGATATTTATAAACAAGAACAAAAATATGCTCAGCCATGTATAAAGATTTACATAGCCTGCGATTTTTTCATACTGATTATATGCCGATACATACGCAAAGGTAAGCGGTTTTCCGCAAAGTTCCTTATCCGCCGTGGTTATTCCATATTT
>USLP01000258.1 GCA_900555525.1 uncultured Eubacteriales bacterium | reverse complement strand
CCGATAAGTGTAACGTTGGCGGCTTTAACCATTGCATCGGCAGCTTCAATTGCAGCTACCAAGCCTCTTGTTTCAATCATTCCCAATGCTTCAAAGTTCATGATTCTTCCTCCTTTTTTATATGGTTAATTTTTTTACATAAATTATTGTGGCTTTTTATTATAGCCTTTTAAAAATTTTGTTACCTCACTGTGAGGATTTGCAATAACTTCACAGCACTTAACCTTGCCGATACGTGATGCGGCTTCCCTGCCTGCTTCGATTGCAGATGTAACTGCGGAAACATTTCCCGCAACTACTGTTGTAACCATTCTTCCTCCCAAACGTCTTTCTATATGTACAAGTCTGACGTTAGCGGTTTTCAGCATGGTATCCAAGCCTTCAATAGCGGCTGTAAGCGCTTGAACCTCAAGTAAACCGATTGCTTCCATTTTATCCCTCACTCCATAATAACTGTTCCTGCAGCGATTTATTATTTGTTAAGAGAAGGTAAAATAGCTTCAACGTCCTGATGAGGTCTGGGGATTACGTGTACAGCGATAATTTCTCCTAAACGTGATGCAGCCTGTGAGCCTGCTTCTGTAGCAGCTTTAACAGCTCCAACATCACCTCTGACCATAACGCTTACCAATCCGGATCCGATTTTTTCAGTTCCGATAAGTGTAACGTTTGCAGCCTTAACCATTGCATCGGCAGCTTCGATTGCAGCTACCAAACCTCTTGTTTCTACCATTCCCAATGCTTCAAAATTCATGATTCTTCCTCCTTAGACATTACGTCTTATATAAAAAATATTTTTAACTTATAATAATAGCTTATTTTTCACCGTTATCTTTATTATCGGTTATTGTAAGCTGTGAGTCGTCCGTTTTCACGTCCGACTTAGGCTTTCTTTTTCTGCCCGGAGTTTTCCGCGCCGCTTTTTGCTTTGGTGCGGAAGTTTCCTTTTTTATATCATCTCTTTCGCCCTCGTTAAGCTCTTCAATCCATCTGTCGTTACCCACATTACCGAGATACGCAAGATAATCAATGCCTATACCGGGTCTTGAGATAATATGCGAAGTAAGATATAAGCCTTTCTTTTCTGCGTGTGCTTTAGCCGCTTCAACCGCTGTTTCAACCGCTGAAACACTGCCCTCCATTTTCACGTTCATAACAAGCGGAACTTCTGCGGCATCGCCGTTTACGGGCTTGTTCGTGTTGAGAGCTATGATTTTCACATCTGCCGCTTTTGCGGCAATATCGGCACAGCATATCGCAGTAGTAAAGCCGAATACTTCAACCATGCCCAATGCGTTCATAGACATTTATCCTCCCAAATTCTTCTATTCGTTGACAATGGCAATTTTAAGACCTTCCATTTTAAGGTTTGTTTCATGTGCCTTGTTTATCTCCGAAAGCGGGAATTTATGAGTAATTAATTTTTCTATCGGAAGTCCGATTGCCTTTGCACGTTTCAAGAAATCAAACGTTGTGGCATAATCTCTTAAAGTATAAACCCAAGAACCTACTATCGTAATTTCTTTTGAGCAAATATCAAAGTGCGGATTGATTGTTGCGTCTCCGCCGTTTATAAAGAATCCAAGCTCGCACAAACCGCCGCCGTTTCTTATAAACTTATAGATATTGGCATGAGCTATCGGTGAACCTGTACATTGGAACGCAAAGTCTGCCAAATAGCCGCCGAAAGCGTCTTTAACAGCGCCCGAAAGTGCCTCAATACCCTTGTAATCCTTAAAGTTTACGGACTTATCTGCGCCCATAAGCTTTGCAAACCGGAGTCTCTTTTCTTCGCCGTCAACAGCAACGATGTTTTCAACACCCATTGTACGAAGTACGGCAATGCACAAAAGTCCTATAGGACCGCATCCCTGCACAACAACTCTGCTGTTAAAGCGGAGAATGCCAACCGATTTCGCTCTTTCCACAGCATGAACCAAAACTGCGCTCGGCTCAATGAGTATTCTGCTATCCAAATCAAGGTCGCTTACGTTAAATACCGTAGAACCTCCTCTGATTAAGATATAATCGGAAAACCAGCCGTTAAAATGTATATCGTCATCGGGAAGCAAGCCGTAAACGTCCGCGCCGCCGACATTCTGTTTGTTAAGGTCAAACATTGTAATATCGGGATTATCCTTGAAAATCATGCAGGTAACAACTTTATCACCAAGATTAAGCGGTTTTCCTGCGCTGTCTTTCTTTACGTTTTTACCCATTTTTACGATTTCGCCCGTACCCTCGTGACCGAGAACAACGGGAATAAGACCGAACGGGTCTCTCTTAAATTCGTGAGCGTCTGTTCCGCAGATGCCGCATCCCTCAACCTTTACGAGAATATCGTCATCACCGACTTCGGGAAGCGGATATTCCTTTATATCGTAATGTTCGAGCGATGTAAGCATTGCTACTCTTGCAGTCTTAGGAATAGGTTTAGCGGAAGCCGTGCTTTTCGTCTCGCCCATCGAATCCAAAACTTTCTGTACAATTGAAGCAATTTCATTTGAATTGATTTCCATTGTTTTTACCTCCTATATTATTCTGAAGCCGTCAACCAAAACGCATCTTCTCTGTCTTGTAAAAGACCTTGCGGAGGTCAAGCCTTCGCCTGTCGGTCCTGCAATTGTAAATGTTGTATGACCTTCACCGCCTGCGCCGATGCCACAGTATGACGGACCGTTTTTAACAAATATTGTTGTTTCAACGGCTCTCGCAAATTTCGTAAGGTTATACACGTTGGTTGAATGCATATGTGCGCTGTGTCTGTTACCGTGTTCGGCTTTTGTACCCATTTCGATAGCGTCATCAACATTTTGAGCAGTAACTATCGGAAGTATAGGCATCATAAGCTCCATTTGAACAAACGGATGGCTGAATTCAGCCTCACAGATTATAAGGCGTGTATCTTCGGGAGCGTCTGTAATTCCTATTTCTTTCAAGAATTTAACGGCGTCTCTGCCGACCCAATTTTTGTTAAGAGCTCTCTTTTTACCGCCCTTCTTATCGTCTACAAGCAAGGTTGCAACGTTAAGCAGCTTTTCTATATCGTTAGGATTTGTGAGCAAATATGCTCCGTTTTTCGTCATTTCGCTAATAAGTTCGTCTTTGATTTCCTTTACTGCAAAGCATTCCTTTTCTGCAATACAAGGAAGATTGTTATCAAAGCTTGAACCTGCAACAATGTCATGAGCGGCTTTCTTGATATCAGCCGTTTCATCTACGACTACGG
>USLP01000257.1 GCA_900555525.1 uncultured Eubacteriales bacterium | reverse complement strand
CCTGCCGGAGTGCATACTCATTGCAAGACGCATATATTATCATTCCTTTCAGTTATTTTGAAATAAGCCATTTAAAGAAATTGCCAAATTTTTTAGTGGATTTCGGTATTTCTTTTTCTTCGGATTTTTCCTGTTTTTTCGATACGGAATTTTTTGAAAATCCGTCCGAAATATGCTGTGTAAAGTGTTTTTGAGAATCTATACCTTTTTCGGGCGAAACAGCAATATACTTTCCGTCCTCTTTAAGCTCACGTGCCTTCACATCGTCCGAAAGCATTATTTCGAGCGAGTCTGTTATTCGTTTTTTCAATATTTCATCATTAATAGGTACCGCCGCTTCAACACGCTTTTTCAGATTTCTTGTCATAAGGTCGGCGGAGGAAATATAAACGGCGGTTTCGTCGCCTTTATAAAACGCATAAACTCGGCTGTGCTCCAAAAATCTTCCGACAATGCTTATAATCCTAAGGTTTTCCTTTAATTTCGGTGTTGCAGGAACAAGACAGCTTATTCCTCTTACAATCATATCAATTTTAACGTCATTTTCGCACGCTTCGATAATTTTCAAAATAACGGATTTTTCCGTGAGAGAATTACATTTTAAAACCGCTCTCGAATTGCCGTTTTGCTTTTGATTTTCTATAAGCGCGGTTAGCTCGCTTATTATTTTGTTTTCGATACCGTCGGGCGAAACACACAGCATTTTATAGTTATAAAAAAGGTTATCCGTCGAGAGGTTATCAAAGAACTGCATAGCGTCCTTTCCGATTGTATCGTCTGACGTCAGAAGATTTAAGTCTGTATAAAGTCTTGCTGTGTTTTCGTTGTAATTTCCCGTGCCGATATGCGTATAATATTTTGTTTTTCCGTTCTCGCTTCGTATAACGGAGCATACCTTTGAATGTACCTTATAATCTTCGGGGCCGTATATAACCCTAACACCGTTATTTTCCAAAAGCTCGGAATAATTGATGTTGCTTTCCTCGTCAAACCTTGCCCGAAGCTCCATAACAGCAAGGACGTCTTTTCCATATTCTGCAGCATTTATAAGCGCATTTATAACTCTCGAATTTGTATTTACCCGATAAAGCGTAATTTTGACGGACGAAACGTGTTCGTCCTTTGCAGCCTGCTCCAAAAAAGCGGTAAACGGTCTCATGCTGTGATCCGGATAGTACAAAAGTATATCGCCATCCAAAAGCTTTGCGAACATATCCGTGTTAGGTGTGAACCATTGTGGGATTTTCGGTGTAAACGGCGGATATGAAAGGCGGTCTTTAAGCTCTTTCGGGAGCGCCTTTATAAGCTCCGAAACAAAATTAAACGAAAGCGGATTTTTATTTACAATCAGCATTTCGGATTTTTGTTTGTTAAGTATCAGCTTTTTAAAATCCTTTGAGATTTGCCTTGAAATTTCTATACGAACCGGCGCAAGTCTTTTTCGTTTTTTAAGGATTTTTTTCATTTTAAGCCTGTAATCCGCTTCTTCCTGAAATTCCCTGCGGAGTATATCGGTGTCGGCATTTCTGGTTACACGGAGCATGCATTTGTCAACAATTTTAAAACCGGGGAACAGGGAGGGAGCGTATTCGTTTATAACATCGTCGGTTAAAACGAATTCATGGCTTTCCTTTTGCTCCAATGATATTATTTCTTCAAGCTCACGGCTTTTTATGACAAGCCCCAAAACGCTTTTATCCTTTTGCATAAGGTGTACCGCAAAATATACGTTTTTGTTTTCCAAATGCGGAAACGGATTTTTTGAATTAACTATCTGAACGGAGAGAAGCGGACGTATCGCGGACGCAAATTTTTTGTCTAAAATATTTTTTCTTCCGCCGAAAAGCGTGTCAACGCTCGAAATTCGGATTTTGTTTTCACGAAGCGCCTCAATCGCTCTTTGGTATACGGGACGCTTTTTTTTGTAAAAATCGGCGGTGCTTTTGTAAATCATTTCAAGCTGTTTTGAAAGCGTAAGACCCGTTTTGTCGTCCTTTTGGTCATCGCCCGATATGATTCTGTCTATAATTCCGCCGACCCTGACCATAAAAAATTCATCAAGATTGGAGGTAACAATTGATAAAAAACGAAGTCTTTCCAACGGGGGATTGCTTTCATCGTCTGCCTCCTCCAAAACTCTCAAATTAAATTTCAGCCAGCTTAACTCTCTGTTATCGAATATTTCGTTTTTCATTTTGCCGCCTCCTTTGCATCTTTCTTTATTGTATCACAATACGGAGCTTTTTTCAAGATTTTCCAATGATTTTTTAATTTTTATATTCAAATTTTCGGGAAATTTGAAATCACGCTCAAAGCATGGATAGCTTTCGATGAGTTTTTTACACTCGGTGAAGTATTTTTTACATTCTTTGCACGTTTTTAAATGATTTTTAATGAGCTCACTTGCTTCTTTTTCCAAAATTCCCTTTTCAAAGTCAAAAGCAAGAGAGCATATTTTTTTGCAGTCCATTTTTCCCTCCTAAAAATCCTCGCCCTGCGAATGTTCTTTTAAAAGCTCCGTAAGCTTAGCCCTTGCACGGTTAATTCCCGATTTTACGGTTCCTATATTCATATCAAGAATCTGCGCAATCTGCGCATAGCTTAACCCCTCCAAATCACGCAGCACGATGAATTTTCTGTGTCCGTCGGGGAGAAGATATATACACTTATAAACAAGCTTTTCACGCTCACGCTTCAAAATCGCCTCTTCAACATTCTGCGACTTATCCTCTATATCCAAAATCGGTTTTTCGTCATTTGCGGTAAGAATCGGAACGGTAAAGGAGGTTTTTCGCTTTCTTAAAATATCGTTGCAGGTGTTGACCGCAATTTTATATATCCATGTCGAGAGCTCGCTTTGTCCCCGAAATCCGTCTATATTTCTGTACACCTTGAAAAACGTTGTCTGAACGGCGTCCTCGGCGTCTGTCGGGTTGCCGAGCATTTTCAACGAGAGATAATAAATCTTTCGCGAATATTCCTTAATAAGCTTGTCGTAAGCTTCGCTTTTTCCGTTTTTCAATTCAGAAATAAACTTTTTATTCTCCATCAAAAACCCTTCCGAATGCTTCTGTTATGCTTTTTACGGGTATAATTTCTATTGTGTACTTCTTTTTGTCTATAGATGATAAATTGTTATACGGTATGATACAACGCTTAAACCCGAGCTTTTGCGCCTCCGATATACGTTTTTCTATACCCGATACTATTCTTATTTCTCCCAAAAGCCC
>USLP01000256.1 GCA_900555525.1 uncultured Eubacteriales bacterium | reverse complement strand
CGATTATACCGGGAAGCGACTGTGAGGGCGCAGGCGAAATGTTCAGAGTTACAACACTCCCCATGGAGGACGTTCCCATGGAAAACGGAAGCGTTGACTATTCCAAGGACTTTTTCGGAAAAAGCACAAACCTTACCGTAAGCGGTCAGCTTAACGTTGAAACATACTGCATGGCATTCAAAAAGGTTTATACCTTCGGACCGACCTTCAGAGCGGAAAATTCAAACACGGCGCGTCATGCGGCGGAATTTTGGATGATTGAACCCGAAATTGCATTCGCAGACCTTAACGACGATATGGAGCTTGCCGAAGATATGCTCAAATACGTTATAAATTACGTTTTAAAAAACGCTCCCGAAGAAATGGAATTTTTCAACAGCTTTATAGATAAAGGCTTGCTTTCGCGTCTTAACTCAATCGTAAATTCGGATTTCGGAAGAGTAACATATACGGAAGCTGTCGAAATACTCAAAAACAGCGGAAAAGAATTTGAATTTCCCGTTGAATGGGGCATGGATTTGCAGACGGAGCATGAACGTTATTTAACCGAAGAAGTATTCAAAAAGCCAATATTCGTTACCGACTACCCCAAGGAAATAAAAGCGTTTTACATGAGACTTAACGATGACGGAAAGACTGTTGCCGCTATGGACTGCCTTGTTCCGGGAATCGGTGAAATAATAGGCGGAAGCCAAAGAGAGGAAAGACCCGACGTTCTCAAAAAGAGAATGGCGGAACTCGGACTTAACGAAGAAGATTATAAATTCTATCTCGACACTCGCCGTTACGGCACAAATAAACACGCAGGCTACGGCTTGGGCTTTGAAAGAGCCATAATGTATCTTACGGGTATGTCAAACATAAGAGACGTTATACCATTCCCCAGAACAGCGGGAACGGCGGAATTTTAATTGAAAGGAATGGTTATAAATGGGCGGTTTGGGAAGCATAATTCTTCTGTGCGCCGTTATTTACATCATTTATATTTTAATAAAGCGCAGAGGAAATTTTCCTTACAACAAGGGCGTTAAGCTTATTAACGCAAAAAATTACGCAGACGGGCTTACAATGCTTGAAAAAGCTGTGGAGATAGGCGTTTCTCCCTCGCAGGAGATAGGCGCCGCATATGCCGAGGTTAAGTTTGGGGACATAAAAAAGGCTGAAAAGAAGATAAACATGGTGCTTTTAAATCAAAAAGTTCCCGTAAACATGAAAAACGAAGCAAGATGTGTGCTCGCCATAATAAACATTGCAAAAAAAGATTTCAAAACGGCTCGTGAAATAATGGATAAAATGTACGATACGTTCAAAACCACGAAATTTTATTCCACCTACGGCTATCTCGCAATCATGTCGGGCGACCCCGAATTTGCAAAGAAAATCAACGAGGAAGCGTATGATTACAACAGCGATAATGACGTAATATGCGATAACTACGGGCTTTATCTTTACAATGCGGGCGAATATGAAAAAGCGGGCGAAATTTACGAAAAGCTGACAGACCACGAGCTTAAATTTCCCGAAGGGTACTACAATTACGCAAACGTACTCGTTAAACTCGGCGATAACGAAAAGGCGAAAGAAATGCTTGAAAAGGCGCTTTCAATGGAATATTTCGGCGTAACGACCGTAAAGAAAGAGGAAGTCGAAGCATTATATAACAGCATAAAATAAGCTGGTTTTTGAAAGGATTTTAACTATGGAAAAGGAAAAGCTTACAAAGCTTATTTGCATTATTGTTCCGATTGTGATTTTACTTATACTTTTGGGAGTTTTTTGGGGTCCCGTTGCGGACGGGTATTTTTCCGACAAAACGACAAAAAAACTCAAAATAGGTGAAATCGACGCAGGCGGTCTTACGAAAGAAGAACTTATGAACCGTCTTACGGAAATCAGCGAAAATTCGGGAAATATAAAAATCAACTGGAATGACGCACAATTTGAAATAAGCGCACTCGATACGGGCATGACCGCAGATAACGAAAAGACGTGCGAAAATGCTATGAAAGCAGGACGTGAAAGCTTTGGAAGCAGGATTTCCGCTTGGTATAAGGGAGTTAGTATTCCCTTTGAATTTTCTGCGACGAAGAAACAATTTAAGGACGCTGTGAATGCCGTTATGGGCGAACAGGGACTTATTTTGGGAAATTATGATATAGGTCTTTCGGGCGGCAATGCGGTTATCACAATAAACGAAAATTCAGGTTCACCCGATACGGATAAGCTTTTTTCAGAAATAATATCCAAATATCCCTACTTTTCCGAGCCGTTTACGCTGGAAAAGGGTGAGATGAAATGGCCTACGGCAGAGGAAATAAGAGACGAATTTAACATACAGGCGGAAGACGCTCACCGTGAGGGTGATAAAATAATCGGTCATAAGGAAGGCAGAGAAATAGATTTTGAAGCCTTAAAAACCGCTCTTGACAACAAGGAAACGCAGTTCAGCGTACCTTATAAGATTATAAAACCGAACGTTTATACGGAACAGCTCGGCGAAGGCGCTTTCCCGAATCTTTTGGGCAAATGCGTAACCACCTTTAACGAGGGTGCGAAAAACCGTTCCTCCAACATTCGCCTTGCGGCGTCAAAAATAAACGGCTACGTCATGAATAAGGGAGACATATTTTCCTTTAACGGCGTTGTCGGAAAAAGAACGCATGAAACAGGCTTTAAAGACGCTCCCGTTTATACGGGTTCGGGCGTCGAGGACGGCGTCGGAGGCGGTATATGTCAGGTATCGTCAACGCTTTACGGCGCTGTTTTGGAATCAAACTTAAAAATAGTTTCACGCCGTAATCACAATTATACGGTAAGCTATACAAAGCCCGGCTTTGACGCAACCGTTTCCTACGGAACAATCGATTTTAAATTCCAAAACAATTTTGATAACCCGATAAAAATAAAAGCCGAAGCCTCGGGTGGGAAAATGATAATTTATATCTACGGCACAAAGCAAAACAACAACACGGTTTCGCTCGAATATAAGGTTTTGGGAACAACTCCGAGAGGTGTTAAGCGAGTTTACAACCCGTCCTTGAAAAAGGGTGCGGAGGTTGTTAAATCCGCAGGCTACGACGGCATGAAGGTTCAGAATTACAGACACATAAAGGACGCTTCGGGAAATATCATAAAGACCGAAAACCTCGGTGTTTCAACATATATAACGCTTAATAAGGTTATAGAATACAATGACGGAACGGGCGGAGGCAATGAGGCTCCGAAAACGG
>USLP01000255.1 GCA_900555525.1 uncultured Eubacteriales bacterium | reverse complement strand
CTCACACAAAACCGCGGCTTTTGAAGTTGCCGACAGCGTTATAGAGATAAAAGACGGACATTTGCATTCAAAAAAAATATAAATTTATTTTTTCTATTGTAGTATCGGTACGAATTTGATATAATACAAATAATTGTTTTGCGTTAATTAAGCTTAAAAGGAGTTAAAAAGATGGCATATTCATCTTCGGGGAAAACTCATGCTGAGGAGAGCGTCAATATCGACAGCGTCGTTATATATCTCAAAAAAATATTGCAGCATTGGAAAATAGTTGTTATCTCGGCAGTGGGGCTGGCTGTACTCGGCTTTGCCGTTGCAAAGCTCACCTACACGCCGTCATATTCGTCTAAGATAACGTTTATAGCAAACAATAAATCCTCGGCACTCGCCGTTTCGGGTCAGACTCAGTCGGACCTTAACGCGTCCGCAACGCTTGCCGAGAGCTTCAAATATGTTTTTACAACGACAGAGCTTTCAAAGAGCGTTGCCGACAACAGCGGGTTTAAAGATATTTCCGTTTCAGACATAAAGAAATGGGTTTCGATTGAGGCCGTTGAAGACACGGCTATAATAAATCTTACCGTGACTACGCCGAATGCCGACGTTTCATACGGAATAGCGAATGCCTATGTAAATAACTATGAGAGCGCCATAAACGCGGCTTTCCCGAGTACCACCTTGACGGTTATCGACCCGCCGCTTCTTGCGAGTGCTCCGGATCGCGATGCGAGCGCAAAAATCTATACTATAGTAGGCTTTGCCGCAGGTCTCGTCATATCGATATTTGCGATTGTTCTCGCGGTAATTGCCAAGGATACGGTTAAAACCGCCGATGATGTTAAGGACAAGCTCGGCGTTGACGTTATCGGTATGGTCACTCACGTTAACCGTAAAAAGAAGAAAAAGGGTGAGGATTATAAGCCTCTGCTTATCTCCGACAGACGCAGCGGCTTCCCGTTCATCGAAACCTTTAAGATTATAAGAACAAAGATCGAGCACACCGCTCAGCGTGAGAAGTACAAAACTTTTGTGGTAACGAGTACAGCCGAAAACGAGGGCAAGACGACAAGCGCGGTAAACATCGCACTTGCACTCGCACAAAACGGCAAGTCGGTGCTTTTGGTAGATGGCGACTTGCGTAAGCCCGCAGTTGCAAAGCTTCTCGGAATCAATGCCTCCGAGGACGGCGGCGTATACGGTGTCATAAACGGCGAAAAGACTCTCGCCGAGGCGATAAAGTATTCGGAAAAATACAATCTTTTCCTGCTTGTCAGCGGAAAGCCCGTATTTGACCCGTCGGAGCTTCTCTCTACGGACGCTATGTCCGATATAATCAAATCCGCGGAAAAGGAGTTTGATTATATTATAATTGATACGGCTCCCTGCGGAGTTGTGGCGGATGCGTCGATACTTTCAAGCTATGCCGACGGAATACTTCTTGTTGTCAGAAACGATATGGTTGCTTCAAGACGTATTAAGCGCGCTGTTGAAAACCTCGAAAATTCCGGCACCAAGCTCGTCGGATGTATCTACAATGATACAGAGAGCGGTATGCCGAAACGCTTTATGTCGTCCTACAACAAAAAGTACGGCTACGGTTACGGATATGGTTACGGCTACGGCAGCAATCAAAAATAAGTAAGTTCGTTTTACGGAGGTTCGCTGCGGCGAATCTCCGCTTTTTTAGTTTTGCCGAAAGCTCGGCTAAGACTCACCGTCAGTTTTTTTCGGCATAAAGCGATGCAGAACTGCGTATACGCTCAAAAAAACGCTGTTTTAGCAATGTTTTTACTAAAAAAGCTATTGCCCATTAAGATTTTCTATGTTAAAATTATATAATAATTATGCGGTTACAGCTTGTAACGGCTTTTCGGAGGTGAGAAAATGCTTTATCACAACGTAATGTGGAAATTCTGTGATGCAGAGGGCAAAACGCTTGACGAAAACATCGAAATCGTGAGAGCCGGTCTTACTGCGTTACCGGAAAAAATTTCCCAAATCAAAAGTCTCACCTTCATTAAAAACGAAGTGGTGTGCGACCGTAATTTTGACGCAATGCTTACAGTTGTCACCGAAAACGAGGACGACCTCAACGCCTATAAAGTTCATCCGGAGCATCAAAAGGTGGCTTCGTATGTTAAAAAAGTCACTTCGGGCAGAGCGGCTGTCGATTATTATAAATAATCCGTAAATTATTATAAAAACAACGGAATATTTATATTATTATACCCCTTGCGGGTGTAAAATGATTTTGGTTTAAAAAATGCAAGTGCCGCGGATTTTCAAGCGCAGTGCTGTATAAAAACGGAGGAAAAATATGAAGCATAAGGAAATTGTGGAAAAAATGAGCCTCGAGCAAAAGGCAGCTTTTGTTTCGGGCTATGACTATTGGCATCTTGAGGAAGCACCTGAACTTGGACTTCCTAAAATTATGATTACTGACGGACCTCACGGTTTGCGTAAAGCTAAAGGTAAGGATTATGTTCCTGCCGAGGGTGAGGAAAAGAAAGGCGGAATAGGCCTTGGAAATTCAGTTCCTGCAACTTGTTTTCCGCCGGCTGCTACTTCATCTTGCTCTTGGGATGAAGACCTTTTAAAGCAAGAGGGCGAAGCAATGGGCCAGGAATGTTTGAAAGAAAAAGTTTCAACTATTTTAGGCCCTGGTACTAATATTAAGCGTGCACCTGTTTGCGGTCGTAACTTTGAATATTTCAGTGAAGACCCATATCTTGCAGGTAAATGCTCTGCAAGTGTTATCAACGGTGTTCAGTCAAAGGGTGTAGGTACATCACTTAAACACTTTGCTTGTAACTCACAGGAAGCATTTCGTATGGTTCTTAACGAAGTAATTGATGAAAGAACAATGCGTGAAATTTATCTTCCTGCATTTGAAATTGCAGTTAAGGAATCACAGCCTTGGACTGTAATGAATTCATATAACAGAATTAACGGTATTTATGCGTCACAAAATAAACATCTTCAGCAGGATATTCTCCGTGACGAATGGGGATTTGACGGACTGGTAACAACAGACTGGTGGACATTCGGAGAACACTATCGCGAAACAAAGGCAGGAAACGATATCAAGATGGCAGCAGGATATCCGGAACGCATAAAAGAAGCATACGAAAAAGGCTTTATTACCGAAGGAGAGATCCGTCTCAGCGCAAGAAGAATCCTGAATATGATTCTGAAAATTGACTGATGAGTATCATTAATATTTTATACAGGAGC
>USLP01000254.1 GCA_900555525.1 uncultured Eubacteriales bacterium | reverse complement strand
TGCGAATAAAATTTTTTGAAAAAAATATTAAAAAAATCTTGACAAACCGCACAAAATTTGGTATAATAATAAAGCTGTATAAATAATCAGCTTTGCGCCAATACCTCAGCCGGATAGAGGACTCGGCTACGAACCGAGGCGTCGGGGGTTCGAATCCCTCTTGGCGCGCCAAAAATCGCGGACAATTTAGATGGCATCTAAATTGTCCTATTTTTATGCGGTTTTTGAGCATTTTTGAAGAAATCCGAGTCAGAAGAGTGAAAAATATGGTTAATATTGCAATTTATAATAAAAGCAAGTATAATAAAAATAATAATATCTTACCGGGGGATGAATGATGAAAAGCTATTGGATATGGAATTACGGAGATTATGAGATATTTCATTCAAATCGTGTTAATGCACGAAGACAGGAATTCGGAGTTGATTATCCTACTTTTTGGAAATACTATGATGTTGACAGAAATGTAAAATTCTACACAGAAATTGAAACAGAAACAGATGGAAATATCAAACTGTTTGTAAACGGCAAGGGATGTATATTAGTTGATGGGCAACGGTACGCAACTGAAAAGGTTATATTATTGCAAAAAGGAAAGCATACACTTCAAATATCCGTTGTGAACCTTACAGGACTTCCGGCAGCGTATATAGAAAGCGACGTATGCTCAACAAATAATGAATGGTACACATTAGAAAATGGTGCAAAAAAACAAGTAGGCTTTGATATTCATTATGATTGCCAAGAAAAAAATCCTGAAAGCTTTCCGTTTGCGTATGAGGAAAAATACCCTGTATCAGTGCAAAAATATAATGATGGTGTTTTATATGATTTTGGAAAAGAGCTTTTTGGTTTTTTGTATGTAAGTGATGTTAAAGCGAGTGAAAGCATCCATGTAAGCTATGGCGAATCTTTAGAAGAAGCAGTAGATGTTGAAAACTCAATACTGTTTGAAGATGTATCGGGAGAAAATAGATATAAACTAAGACAAAGGGCATTTAGGTACATATATTTAACAGGCGCAGAAAATGCGAATATTCATGCTGAGCTTGAGTATTTACCTATTGAGTATAAGGGCAGTTTCAGATGCGATGATGAGGATGTAAATAAAATATGGGATGTGTGTGCATATACATTACATCTTAATATGCGTGAAGTATTAACTGAAGCAATAAAACGAGACAGATGGCTTTGGGGCGGTGATGCGTATCAAGCCTTTAAATTTAATAATTATTTATTCTTTGACAAAGAAATTGTACGTCGTTCCACCATTGCTTTGCGAGGTAAAGAGCCGTTTAATGAGCATATAAATACTATTACGGATTACAGCTTGTATTGGGTTATAGGTTTACATGAGTATTATGTTACATACGGAGATATTGAGTTCATAAAGAATATTTATGACAAGGCTGTTTCGTTGATGGAATTTTGTGAAGCACGCGAAGATGATAAAGGCTTTATTGTCAAAAAAAATAATGACTGGATATTTGTCGATTGGTCCGATATAGATAAAGACGGTGCAGTTTGTGCGGAGCAAATGCTGTATATTGCTGCAAATAAAGCAATGGCAGCTTTAACAAGGCTTGTTGGAGCTGATCCTTCATCATATGAGGAAAAATACAGTAGGTTGATTGAAACAACAAATAAATTCTTTTGGAAAGAGGAAAAGGGAGCATACATCGACTGTTATGAGTCGGGCAAAAATCATATCTCCCGTCATGCGAACGTATTTGCGATTTTATACGATGTTGCAAATGAGGAGCAAAAAGCTAAAATAATCGAAAATGTGTTGGAGAACGATAAAATTACGAAGATAACAACACCATATTTTGAGGGATTTGAGCTTGATGTTATGGGAAAAATCGGTCATTTTGACTTTATTGAAAATGTGATTAAAACATATTGGAAGGGTATGCTTGATTTAGGAGCGACAACTGTATGGGAAGAATATAATCCAAATCTGAGCGGAGCGCAGCACTATGAAATGTATGGCAATAAATATGGAAAGTCCTTGTGTCATGCATGGGGCGCATCTCCCATATATCTGCTCGGCAAGTATTATCTTGGTGTTACACCTACATCAAGCGGATATGAAACATTTGAGGTTAAACCTTATTTGGGTGGTTTTAAATTCATAGATGGTGTTGTACCTATTAAGGACGGAAGTGTAAGAGTAAAACTATCTAAGGATAAATTAAGCGTTGTGGCAACTAAAAATGGCGGGACACTCATCTGGGCAGGCAAGTCGTATGCATTGGAAGCTAATAAAGAATTAAACATGAACATTTAAACCGTCCGGACATTCCTTGAATAAACACCTAAAAAAGGGGACATCAGCATATGTCTATGTAAAAATTACATTAACAAACAGCCTTGCTACAACAGGGTTTGGACGAAAAAGCTCACGGGCACAAAATAGGTAGAATCCTTATGGCATCTATTTCGTACACAAAAGCCAAAAAAGACAAACTTCAAAAGAAGTTTGTCTTTTTTTATTACTATTCATTTATTATACTGCTTATTTTTTCAAGCGAACAGCCCTTGCTTTCATAATATGTAAGCATTTCGGGGATTTTCTTCTTGTCATAGCTTGTGATGCAATCCTCCAAAACATGAACAGTATACCCTTTTTTTGTCATATTATAGCAAGTAGATTTAACACAGGCTATAGCGTCCGCACCCGCAACATAAAATTCGGTGATGCCGTTTTTTTCGATAAATGCCGTAAATTCTTCGCTTGTGAGCGCATTGCTTTTCGTTTTTGTGAAAATATTATCGGAAACGACCTTCATTTCGGGCACAAGCTCCGCCCCTTTTGTATCGGGTTTAAATGTTTTCGTGCCTGCCGTTATATTATTGTGCTTAATATAAACAATATGAAAATCGTTTTTCTTCGCCCAATCTATTGCCGAGTTTATATTATCGATAATCTCCTTATAATTTTTCGTTATGTCATTTTGAATATCAATAACAACCAATGATTTATTCATGATGTTCTCCTTTCGATTCTTTAAATAACTGCATTTTACTAAATTGTAGCATATAAAAAATTTTTTGTCAAGGATTTTCACGATTTTTATTAATCAAAATTCAGTTTTTGTCATTACTTATAACTTCATTCCGTAGGTTTACACAAACGTTTGGTTTTCGGGCGGATAATATCCGCCCCTACGGCATATTTTGGGTATATCGTTGTAGGGGCAGATAGCATCTGCCCGTTTTTTTATATTTGATA
>USLP01000253.1 GCA_900555525.1 uncultured Eubacteriales bacterium | reverse complement strand
CGGCGGCTCGTCGTCGGGCGGAACATCTGTTAAACTGCCGTCCGCCGACGCAAAAACACAAACACCCAAACCCGACGATACAAAAACGGACGGTTTTGTGCCTTTTGGTGATGTTGACAGCACGCATTGGGCATATTCTGCAGTAAACGCAATGAAAAAGCAAGGAATTTTAAACGGCTTCGGAGATAATACCTTTAAGCCCTCCGCAAGCGTAACAAGAGCCGAATTTGTATGCGCGCGTTGCAAGCTTTTGAAACTCACCAACGCATCGTATGCAGGCGGATTTAAGGACGTAACGGCTGATGACTGGTATGCGCCTTATATTGAAGCGATTTTCCAAAAGGGCTATGTAAAGGGTGATGAAAACGGAAACTTTAATCCGAACGCACCTATGACAAGAGAACAGATGGCTTCGGTTATCGCAAACATTTTGGGCGAAACGAACGGCGAGGAGCTCTCATATAACGATACTGCCGAAATAAGCGATTGGGCGCTTACGGGCGTTAAAAAAGCAAAAGCGGGCGGAATAATGATGGGCGACGCAAACGGCAATTTCAATCCGAAAGCGGATATAACACGTGCCGAAACGGCTGTTATACTTGAACGTTTGTCAAGCAAATAAAGAAAGGAACGGTTTAACTTATGAAATTATTAAAAAGTATCGTCAGCATAACCGCAGTATGCTTTATGCTGATAACGTCATCGCTGATTACAGCTTCGGCGGCGGCAAGCACAGATGTGGAAACCGAAACGGCATTTTTGAAAGCGATCGGCGTTGAGGGAGCGGAGACAAGCGCGGCAAACGCAACGCTTACAAGAGCGGAAGCCTCCAAATTTTTGGCACAGGCTTTGGGCATGAGCGCCGATTATAAATCGGAAACGCAGATTTTCTCCGACGTGCCTGCGGATAACGCATATGCGCCCGCAATCGCATATTTGTATGACCATGACATTGTAAACGGAAATACCGACGGAACATTCCGTCCCGATTCAAACGTAACATACGGCGAATTTATAAAAATGGCTGTTTCCGCTCTCGGTTATAAGGATTATGCAGGCTATAAGGGCGGCTGGACAAAAGGCTATCTCGACTGCGCAAGAGACGCGGGACTTCTTTCGGGCGTAACTTCGGCAGGCGATTTCACAAAGGGTAAAGCGTTTACAGTCCTCTATAATATGCTTCACGCAAACAGACTTGTTGCGGACGAGGTAAGCTTTGATAAAAACACGGGCGAAAAAATCCTCGGCTACAGCGAGGGCAACGTTCTTATGAAAGACCTTTATGACCTCGAAAAGCATGAAGGATTAGTTACGGCGAGTACTTCGGGAAGTATAAGCGGAAGCGAAATTATGCAGGAGGGCACAATCAAAATCGACTATGAGCCCTATGTGTTAAAAAATGCGACGGCAGGCGATTATACGGGTTATAACGTAACCTATTACACAAACAAAAGCAATGAGATTATCGTTGTAATTCCCAATAACAATAAGGTCTATACCGTAATATATGACAAAATTCGTCCTTCGACAACGGTGTCAAGCTTTGACTATAAGGACGACAACAAAAATAACAAAACCTTAAAAATAGCGTCCGACGCATTTTACACATATAACGGAACGGA
The DNA here is from genome assembly GCA_900555525.1 of uncultured Eubacteriales bacterium. Classification (GTDB taxonomy): domain Bacteria; phylum Bacillota; class Clostridia; order UMGS1840; family UMGS1840; genus UMGS1840. Next base: position 1,614 of record USLP01000253.1, on the reverse strand, counting down.
ATTTTTTCCGCTTGACGGCGACTTAAAGCCCGCATACGGCAAGGTTACGCTTATCGACAACAATAGGGATAACAAAATCGACGTTGTGAAGATTTTTGATTATAAGGATTATGTTGTAAAGGGAGCCTCCGATTCAAAGCTTTATTTTGAAGAAAACGACGAAAACAAATACCTTATGGATTACGAAAAGGACTACGGACAGACAATTTTCATAAACAGCGCAGGCGAAATTATAAGCGCGCTTTTGGTAGGAAAAGAAGCTGTTTTAAGCGTTGCGGTAAGCAAAAATAACGAGCTTTGCACAGTAATCGTATCAAACGATAATTTCGAGGGAACAATCACATCGATAACAAACGACGGCAAGGCTGTAATAGACGATTACGAATATACGATTTACAGCGGTGTTAAGACGGACGAATATTTGGGAAAATATTCAAAGTTTTATCTTGACGCGGACGGCGCAATCGTAAGAATAACGATGGAATCCGAAGAAAAGTATGCGGTATTAAACGGCGTTATGCTTTCGGGCGACATGAAGGATCAAATGAAGGTAAGACTTTTTGACAGCGGAAAGTTCAGTGAGCTTGACTGCTCCAAAAAGGTTAAAATCTCCGAAAACGGCGGTCAGACCTTCACATCGTACAATAACGAGGACGCTTATAACATTGTAAAAGCAAAATACAATGCCGATACGAAACAGCTTATAAAATACGTTTTAAAAGACGGCAAGCTTGACAAATTGATGTTTGCGGAAGAAAATTCCGAACCGAGCAAGGACTATTTCCGTATTAACAGACGTTCGCTTCCCAATAAAACATATCAGACCTACAGAGAATTTTTTGCAGAATCCGGCTGGGACCCCACGGGCATGGAGGATTATTTCCGCTGGCTTCCCGATAATACATATGTTTATATCATAGGCGATTCGGACAGACTTTGCACCTTCGGATTGGCCGGTGATATATTCACGGTAAACGATACAAAGGAATATACAAACTATAAAGCGTACGATATGACGGAAACGGGTATTGTGCAGTATGTCGTTATAGACGCGTCGGTAAAAACACAGCCTGTTGTAAGCTGGAATGAGGGCTCCGATATCGCATATATAACGGACAAGAAAACAATTCTCGACGAAAACGGCGACCCGATTCAGGTTTATGAATCCTTAAGAACGGAAGGGCAGTCATCGGGTGTTACAACAAGAATCTTGAAAACCTCCGACCAGGAGCTTACGAATACGGCAAGAACAACCGATAATGCCGCAAATATGTACCCCGAGGATACAATCAATTTTCAGGATTTGAATGTAGGCGATGTTATTCAGTACACATATAATCAGCTTTTGGAAGAGGTTACGGGCTTCGTTGTGCTTTCAAAGGCGGAGGATTTACCCAAGGAACGTGCCGGAACCTCGTATACGGGCGCAAACCTTGTCGCCGTTACAACGGGTATCGTTGAAAATATAGATACATACGGCTATACGGTTACAAACAGCTTGATTCCCGACGGCGCATACGGCAAAAAGGCAATAATCACAAGATGTAACCCGTATTATCACAGAGACCTTATAACAATTTGGAACGTAAACGACAAAACCATGAGAAGAGCGTC
>USLP01000252.1 GCA_900555525.1 uncultured Eubacteriales bacterium | reverse complement strand
CTGTGAGCCTGTGCGCGTCATAACCGAATCCTATTCTCATATAATCAATCCTTTCAAATAAAAAAATGCGCCCGCAATTGAGCGCACTTTTGAATTACTTGTTTACTTCGTCTTTCAAAGCCTTTCCTGCTTTAAATACGGGAGCTTTGGAAGCGGGGATTTTGATTTCCTCATTTGTCTGGGGATTTCTGCCGATTCTTTCAGCTCTGTTCTTAACTTCAAAAGTACCGAAGCCCATAAGCGTAACTTTATCGCCGCTCTTAAGCGCGTCCGTTATTGTTTCTACTATAGTATTTAAAATTGTTTCAGCGTCTGTTTTTTTATAACCCTGTTCTGAAATTTTTGTAATTAAGTCTGCTTTGTTCATTTTGTTTCCTCCGAAAATAATTATAGTATTTTTTGCAGCGCTTATATATTATGCTATATTTTGAAGATTTTGTCAAGAGTTTTTCAAAAAAAATTCGTAAAAAATTGGAAAAATCAACTTATCTTGTCTGAAAATTGCTTTTTTCTTTGCATTTTGTACATTATCTTTGTTAAAATTCCGCGCGGAACAAACCGAGAGAAAAATACCGCCGCTTTTACGGAAAATGCGGGGAGTATAATCGTTTTCTTCCTAAACATCTTTTTTACGGCATATAACGCTGTTTTGTGTGCGTCAGCGCCCTTTAAGCTGAATTTCACCTCCGCAACACGGTCAAATTCCGTTTTTACAGGGCCGGGGCATAATGCGCCTATATAAACGTTTGAGCGCCTTGCCGCAATTTCACCCCGTACGCTCTCCGTAAGCGTGCGCACATACGCTTTTGAAGCATAGTAAGACGTTAGCAAAGGTCCCGGGAAAAACGACGCAATCGAAGAAACGTTAAGTATATATCCCGAATTTCTCTTTAGAAATTCTTTATAAAAAAGCTTTGTCAGAATATATACGGCTGTAACGTTTACGTCAATCATCGAAAGTTCTTTTTTCATATCCGTTTCGGCAAAGTCGCCGCAAAGCCCGAAGCCTGCATTGTTTATAAGTATTTCCGTTTCGTCCGTCTGTATTTCCGAAAACACTCTGAAAACCTCATCGCGTACCGAAAGGTCGGCGCAGATAATCTGCGTATTTTCACCGAATTTTTCTTTTAATGCCAAAAGCCTGTCGTTTCGCCTTGCAACAAGCGTAAGGTCATAGTGCATATTATGAAGTATTTTTGCAAATTCAAGACCTATTCCCGAAGTTGCGCCCGTTATTACCGCTCTCATCTTATCCCCTCCAAACATATTATAAATTTAAAAGCTTTGTTTGTCAATAGCTTTTATAATATTAATTTACCTTTTGTAGCAAAAACGTCTGTTCGTATTGACATATGACGCCTTTTTATGGTATAATATAATGTAATGTAATGGGGGTGAATATATGGCTTTTGAATATGAAATCATAACCGATACCTGCTCAAATCTTACGAAAGAGCAGGCGGAAAAATATGATATAAAAATGATTGGATTTCCGTATATTATAAACGGTGAACCGCATACCGACGACCCCGAAAATCCGACCTTTAAGCCCAAGGAGTTTTATGAGCTTCTGGAGAAAAAGGGGGAGGCGAAAACCTCTCTTATAAATTCCGCTGTTTTGGAGGAATTTTTCGAGCCGTATCTTAAGGACGGCAAGGATATAATTTATATATGCATTTCGGGCGGAATAAGCGGCACATACAAAAACGCTCTTTTGGCGCAGCGGAATATGGAGGAAAAATACCCGAACAGAAAGGTTTATATAGTTGACAGCCTAAGCGGCTCGTATGCGCAGGGCATACTTGTTTTAAAAACCGCAAAAAAGCGTCTTTATGGCATGAATGCGGAGGAAGCGTATTCATATGCCGAAAAATTAAGATATAAAATCAAGCATGATTTTACATTGAGCGACTTGTTTTTTATGAAGAGAGGCGGCAGACTTTCTGGCGTCAGTGCATTTTTGGGAACGCTTGCTATGATAAAGCCTATGCTTACGCTTGATAAAAACGGAGATATAAAGGTTTACGCTAAAATAAACGGACGGAAAAAATCGCTTTCCCTGATGTGGGAAAACTTTAAAAAGAATGTCGACCCCGATGAGGCTGATTTTATTGCGGTTGTCTACGGAAGCTGTGAAAATGAAGCGAGAGAATTTCGCGACGGCATAAAAAAGCTTTTCCCAAATTCGGAATTGTTTTACGATTACCTCACACCGCTTGTGGGCGCACACACAGGACCGAGCGCCGTCGGCATACTGTATGTTTCAAAAGAAGAACGAGATTAAAAAAATCCCCCAAATGACAGTCCGTGGTAAAACAGTAATAATGTTTTCGGTAAAACGGCATAGTTTATTCTATGCCGTTTCACTGTTTTGTTTAAGTAATGACATCGGCAGTATGCCTACTAAGTCATAGCAAATATCAATTTGCTGTGTGCGTTTTCGGTCTATAATCTGCGGCGCGTGAACATATACCCGTTTTATCATATCGTTCAGAATTGACGGTGTTAATTCCTGCAAATCAAGATATTTATGTGTTTTTGAAATAAACCGTTCCAAATTATCGCTTTGTTCCTCTGTATCGGATATTTCGGCAGGCAACTGTGTGATTTTCAATTTCAATTCCTGCTGTTCGGTTTCGTAATCATCTGCAAGCATTTGAAATCTGTTTTCGTTCAAAAATCCTTTTGCTTTGTCCTCGTAAATACTCTTGAAAAGACGGTCTAATTCGCTGATACGGTTTTCACATTTTGCAAGCAGTTTTGACGAAACTGCCCTGCTGCCTTTGTATGTGCCGGTAAAAATATATTCTGTCTTGCAATCGTCAAATCTGACTGTAACGTCCGGCAATTCATAATCTGACATACTGCTGATTGACACCTTAAATTTGTTCTCATTATCCATTAAATAACACCTCTGTTTTCGATTGTTTTGAGAGTAGCAAGCAAAGCGAGTGAGTACCCACTCACCAAAAATCAATTTTGTTTTGCCTGCCATTCTTATGGAATAACAAGCAAAGCGTGTGTAGCCACACACGGCAAATTTGATTTTGGATTTTTGGGATATTCCCAAACCCTTTTTGATGAAAATTTTTCTTTCGTCCCCTATATAAGCAGTGCAGAACTTTTCGTTTCGGCAACTTTGAAAGCAAAAAAATTTTTTATCTTATTTTGCCCCTCATATAATAAACACTTGAAATTATGATTTGACAACTTGTTTGAAAAAATTTATATCTTTGTTACTACTAC
>USLP01000251.1 GCA_900555525.1 uncultured Eubacteriales bacterium | reverse complement strand
CTTAATGCTTATTTATTTCTCTTGATTGCCGATTGTTTGGTTGCAATTTTTAAGGGGGCGAGCATTCGCTACCCTTTGACCTGTATTCTGTCGCAAGCCTTTGCTCCATATACGCGCTAAACGCCCGTCTATATCTCCTATACCGACTACTAACTATTTATTTTTATCTGCTATCGCAGAGATTTTTCATAATTTATGCTACACACTTGAAACAATTCTCTTGCATAGTAATTTTTCTTGTTCTCTTCCGGGACTGTAAACGTATTAAACGTATACTTTGACCGTGAAATCCGCCCACTGATTAAGTCTCAACATCCCTTCTTTTTCACTGCGATACACCCTCGCTTCATTGTAGTTTATTGAAATCCCCATACCATCTTTTTCTCGTCATTTGGTTTTGGAACTAAATCAAAGTCCATATACCACTCATAACAAGTTTCTGTTCTTGGTATTACAGTATCCACAAACTGAGAAATTACCTCTCGGTCTATACGAGATGTTCCGTAAAATCCATTTTTTGCAAAAGAAAATTCTGTATTTTCCCTTCCGCGCTTTCACAACCGCAGTCCGATTCAATACCCGTCTCAAAAGCAGTTCTTTGTTGAATAGTTTTTCCCTATCCCTTTCTATTTCAGATTTATACTCCAAATAATCCACTTTTGAAATTTCGTCATCCAACCGCATTCGCGTCAACCGTTTCATCTTTTCATCCAATTTTGCAATTTCTTGATTTAATTTAGATTTCACTTCGTCGGTTTGTCTGCTTTTTTCATAGTCTGAATGGATGTGTATAGTGAAAAGTTGGTGGTGTATATTTATACCCTTTTTCGAGCGTTTTTTGTCTTAAGCATACATATTGCATATTTTGTCGAATTATGTATATTTATACAAAACGCGGTAGCTGTAGGTTTTTGGTGATTTTTCGTCTAATTTTTCGTAACTGGTCTTGACAGTCCTTGACATTTTGAATGTGCGTTAATCCCTTATAAAACCTGACTTTTTCGGCATTTTTCAAGTCCTTTTTATTGCGAGCCTTGACAACACCCACTATCACCGCAAGTCTCACTATAATTTGGCTACAGTTTTGATAGAGATTTTCGTCCTCGTATCGTGCTTTATATGCTATGGATTTTTAATCCTTCTTAATAAACTTACACTTTGGATAATTTGAGCATCACCAAAACTCTCCATATTTTCCATTTCGTAAAACCAACTTACCGCCACATCTTGGGCAAATACCGTGTTCTACATTCCATTGTTGCACTCTAATATTTTCAACGTGTTCTTTCGTTGATATTTCCGTTTTACTCGCCAACAATAACTGATAAGCCTTTTCCATTTGTTTCACCGTTAAAACGGATACGCCCGAGCATAACATTCTTTTAAGTTCCGACAACGGGATAACGTTTTTCGCTTCAATATGACATGTATTGTTTTTAACAAAAACGACTAACGAATGAATCGGCAAGTTCCCCACTATTCTTTTCACGTTATAAACGTGTGTCGCGTTTTGCTTTAGCGGATTATACAACTTGTTTTTCACGTTGCCGTATGCCAAAAACTGTGTCCATTCACGTTGATTTTCAGAACCATATATTTCGCCTGAATAGTTTTTGGTTTCAATAACAAACACACCGCCTCTTTGTAATCTCTTTCTAGTTTTTCAGGAATTAAAATTTTATCAATAAGGTCAAATTTGTTATACTCGTTATACTCAATTAAAAAGACTTGTTTTTGTAATAATTCGATTTGTTCCGTTGAAATATCGCCAGCACTATACATCTTTTTAAGTGCAATTCCCTCAATAATACATCTTACATTTTGTAAAGAGCCGATGCTATCTTGATATCCGTGATATAAATTCTTAAGCAAACTCAAGGCATTTGAAGTTATATGAAAATCGACTATATCCATAAATGCATAATGATTCTCTAAAGATAAATCTTCAGACCTTTTCATTAATTTATAGTTATAGTCATAGATTTTTCCAAAAAGTTTGCTAATCTCTATTTCAAAATTTTTATCCATTGAGCAATCCTTTCTAATTTCATCTTTCAATCAAACCTGTATAAACGATTTTCTGTTTGTATTTTACTTATTGGCACCATACAAATGGTCAAAACCTTCATTACCCTTGATCTTTCAACAACGCTAAAATTTCATCGGCGTTCGTGTCAGGTTTTACTTTGGGCATAACCGCTTGTATAATACCCTGCTCGTCGATTAAAAACGTCGTTCTCACAACGCCTATACTCACTTTGCCGTACAACTTTTTCTCTCGCCAAACGCCATACGCCTGAATAGCCGAAAGTTCGGTATCAGAAAGCAAAACAAATGGTAAATTATACTTGGTCGCAAAATTTAAGTGCGAATTAACGCTATCCTTGCTAATACCGATAACCACCGCATTTTTGTTTTCGATTTCCTTATTTTTAAGCGCAAATGCACACGCCTGTCTTGTGCAACCAGGCGTATTGTCTTTCGGGTAAAAATACAACACCACTTTCTTGCCGAGAAAATCGGACAACGAAACCATATTCCCGTTTTTATCGGACAACGTAAATCCCGGCGCTTTCATTCCAACTTCTAACATTATTTTAACCCTCTTTTTTCATTATTTCGTAAGCTTTTTTAATGAACTCCACTTTCGTCATACCCTTTTCGTTTAAAAATGCGTTAATTTCTTCAAACAACTCTCTTGGAATCATCGTTTGAAAGTTCGCGTTTTTCTCTTTGCGTAATTCTTTATTCTTTTCTTCGTATTTACGCCTCGCAACTCTTCTTGACGTATCTTCTTTACGTGTAACCATAATTGCCCTACCTCTTACGAAATTTTATGTTTCAAGTATAGCACAATCCCATAAAATAATCAATCGTTTTGTCGTATATATACATGCATCTGTAAAAATTAAGGCACACGACTAATCGTATGAATCTTAAATCATAAACACATTGTCATATACACAGATAAATACGCGCATTTAGCATATAAAAAAGAAAAAATCAAGTGGTTTTGCCATAATGCGCCGATTTCCCTAAAATGTTTTCTGCAAAATTATGCCGATTTCCCTAAAATGTTTATTGTCAAATCGTGCATTTATTAAAACATACCGTTCGCTTCAATGGTTTTCTGATGTGGTTCTATAGTATGAAAAAAGCAGTAGCCTTTTATAGAGCAACTGCCTTTTTTTACATTTTACCTTTAAACGGTACTTAATGCTTATTTATTTCTCTTGATTGCCGATTGTTTGGTTGCAATTTTTAAGG
>USLP01000250.1 GCA_900555525.1 uncultured Eubacteriales bacterium | reverse complement strand
GGAGAAAGCTTTGTTATGGCTGATATTCCCGGTCTTATCGAGGGGGCAGGCGACGGTGTAGGTCTCGGTCATGAATTTTTACGTCATACGGAGCGCACAAGACTGATTTTGCATATTGTTGATGTTTCGGGAAGTGAAGGCAGAGACCCGTACGAAGATTTTATAACAATAAATAATGAACTGAAAAAATACTCCGAAGATTTATATAACCGTGAACAAATAGTTATCGCAAATAAAACCGACCTTATTTACGATGAAGAAATTCTTAAAAATTTTGAGAAAAAAATAAACGATTTGGGTTACAAGGTATTTTTTATTTCGGGTGCTACACGGAATAATGTTGACGCTCTTATGAAATATACCTTGGAACGTTTGAAAGATATACCGCCTTTCCAAGCTGTGGACGTTGTTGAGCCGGACAGCATAATCCGTGCGGAAAGCGATAAGTTTACGGTTAAAAAACTTTCCGAGGGTGTGTTTGAAGTTGAGGGAGACTTGCCCGAAAAGCTTATCAATTCAACGAATTTCACCGATTACGAATCTTTACAGTATTTGCAGAGAGCTCTCATTAAGTCGGGAATTGTTGATGCGCTCAGGGAAAAAGGCGCACAGGAAGGCGACACTGTAATAATAGACGAATCGCAGTTTGATTTTGTAGACTAATCCGGAGGAAAATTTAAAATGACAAAAAGAATTACAGGTTTATTAATGGCATTTCTTATAATTATGACCGTGCCTGCCATGGCTGACACATATGTCGGCGGTAAATATATTTCTTCAAAAGGCGCTTGCATACTTGATTTTGAAACAGGGGAAATGCTGTTCGGATATAACGAAAATGTTCCGATGGTTCCTGCGAGCATGACAAAGCTTATGGCGCTTTATGTAATTTATGATGCAATAAACGCAGGAAAAATTTCATTTGACACACAGGTTCCCATAAGTAAGTACGTATATAATTCATCAAGAAATCCCGAGGGAAGCAATATTCCGCTTAATTATAACGGTGGATATACCGTTTCACAGATGATTGATATGATAGCCGTTGCATCTGCGTGCGCCTGTGTTGAAGCGCTTGGCGAGCTTATATACGGAAGCGTGAACGGATTTTTAAACGCAATGAATGCCAAAGCGGCGGCACTCGGGCTTAATGCAAGATACATAAGTGTAACCGGAATAGCAAACAATTACATAACTCCGCACTCTATGGCATGGCTTGCAAGAGGTATTATAATAGACTATCCCGATATATTAAACAGAACTTCAAAAACAGGTGTATCGGCTAACGGCAAATGGTATTCGTCCTCAAATAAGCTGTTAAGAGGTACATATTATTATGAGGGAGCGGACGGTATGAAAACAGGAACTTCCTCTGCCGCAGGTTATTGCTTTACAGGTACGGCATCAAGAAACCAAAAAAGGGTTATTGCGGTAACAATGAATTCCTCTTCGACAACGCAAAGATTTGCCGATGTGCGAGTTATGCTTGATTACGGTTTTTCCGTTATTTCGGAAAGACAGCCCAAAAACATAATTCAGACAACCTCGCACGATGCGATTTTGGCAAATGCCGAAATGCCGACGTTTGTCTACGGATATAAGGATATAAACTGTTTTGCCGTAATTGCCGAGGATTTGCAGTGCTACGGCTATGACGCTTATTATGACACTCAAACGGGAACGCTTACGCTTACTTACAATCCCGAAAAAGCGATTACACCGATTAACCTTTCATATTATAAAAGCTTTCCGGAATACACACCGATGTTTAATGTGTATCAAAGCGCAAAGAGTGTAAAAATAATTAAAAACGGCGAAACATATACGCCGAACATTACGCTTGACCTAAACGGTTATATGGCAATAGGAATTGACGAGGGACTTATAAATTTCTTGGGAATTTATGTAAGATAACAATGCATATCCCGTATAAACTATAAAAAAGGGACTTCGAAAGTCCCTTTTTTTATTCTATAACACCGCCGCCGACAACAATGTCGCCGTCATACATAACGACAGCCTGTCCGCTTGTTACCGCTCTTACAGGTGTGTCGAATACGATTTTTATTCTGTCGGGAGAAAGCTGTGTAACTGTTGCGGGTGTTTCCGTTTGGGAATATCTCGTTTTTGCAGAAACACGCATTTCTCCTTTAATTTCGGGAACAGAAATCAAATTTATGTCATTTGCATAAAGCGTATCTGTATATAAATCTTTTTCATCACCGAGTATAATTCTGTTGTTTTTTAAATCCTTTCCGACAACATACATCGGCTTTCCGAAAGCGATTCCCAAGCCCTTTCGCTGACCGTTCGTGTAATTTATCAGTCCTTTATGACGTCCTAAAACATTTCCGTTCTTGTCGGTGAAATCACCTTCTTTAAAATCATGTCCCCGTCTGCGTTTTATAAAAGCCGCATAATCACCGTCTGGAACAAAGCAAATATCCTGGCTGTCGGGCTTTTGTGCATTGGAAAATCCGTATTTTTCCGCAATTTCTCTCGTTTCATGCTTTGTCATAGAACCGAGCGGAAAAAGCACGTGCTTAAGCTCATCCTGCGTAAGATTATAAAGCACATACGTCTGGTCTTTTTTTGTATCGTTTGATTTTTTCAATAAATATCTTCCGCACTTTTCACAGTATTCAACCTTTGCATAATGCCCTGTAGCGATATAATCTACCTGAAGCTCATCTATACGTTTTAAGAGTGCACGGAATTTCACATATCGGTTGCAGTCTATGCAGGGATTGGGGGTAAGCCCATTTTCGTATGAATTAATAAATTTTTCAATAACGTTTTTTTGAAAATTTTCCTTGAAATTATAAACAAAATGGTCAATACCGATTTTGTTGCAGACGAATCTTGCGTCTTCGATATCGGAAAGGGAACAGCAGGTGCGCTGATGTTCGCCTATATCCTCATTGTCAAAAAGCTTAAGCGTAACACCCGAAACGTCATAGCCTTGTTCCTTTAAAATAACGGCGCATACGGAAGAATCAACACCGCCGCTCATAGCCGCAAGTACTTTTTTTGACATAAAAATCTCCATTCTGCCGTAGATACGGCTTTTTATTAAAGTGTACAGTTCATTAAAACTTTAGCAGAAGAAGCAAAAAAAAGCAACTGCAATAAAGAATATTAAGCAAAAAGATGGAATTTTTTATATATTAAAAAAATTATTGCGCAAACGGATAAATTGTTGTATAGTAGCAGTAAATAAATAACGATGTCAATGGGGACAATTTTAAAGGCGGTATATTATTTAAACC
>USLP01000249.1 GCA_900555525.1 uncultured Eubacteriales bacterium | reverse complement strand
GCTTTCGTCATATTGGGAAACCGTTTCTCCGTCGGGTTCTTTAAGCGTCATATCCGTAAAGCTTAACTGCCCCTCGACGTTGCTCCTCGATATGCTTATAAACGAATTCATCGAGGATTCATACGTCCTTATAAGGTTTATTCTTTTGTCAAAGCCTTCAAAACAGCCTGCCTTTATAAGTGATTCCACCGCTCCCCTGTTAATTCTGCGCTTTATCATTCTTTTTAAAAAGTCGTCAAACGAGAGAAAAGCTCCGCCCATTTTGCGTTCGTCCACTATTTCCTCCGCCATGCTTTTGCCTATGCCCTTTATGGCGGCAAGTCCGAACATAATCGAATTGCCTTTAACCGTAAAAAGCACGTCGGAAAAGTTTATCCTCGGAGGAAGCGTTTTAATTCCCATATTTTCCGCGCTTCCGATATAAAATGCGCACTTTTCCGTAAAATCCATAAACGTTGACAAAACCGACGCAGAAAAGTACGGCGGATATTTGCATTTCAGATATGCCGTTTCGTACGCAAGCACGGCATAGCAAACCGAATGAGCCTTATTAAAAGCATAATCGGCAAAAGCCTCTATATCGCCGAAAATCTCCGACGAAATTTTTTCGGATATACCGTTTTTTAAGCATCCGTTTATAAATTTCTCTCTCTGCTCGGACAAGACGTCCGCTTTCTTCTTTGAAATCGCTTTGCGCACTATATCCGCCTGACCGTAGGTGTAGCCTGCCAAGCTGCGAAAAATCTCCATAACCTGTTCCTGGTATACGATACAGCCGTAAGTTATATCGAGAATTTCTTTTAATTTCGGGCATTTATACGTTATATTTTCGGGGTGTTCCTTATTCCTTATAAATTCGGGGATTTTATCCATGGGACCGGGTCGGTAAAGCGCAATAGCCGCAATAATATCTTCAAGGCTTTTCGGTTTAAATTCCTTTAAAAAGCGTTTCATTCCGCCGCTTTCAAGCTGGAACACTCCGTCCGTATTGCCGTTTGCGATAAGCTTATAGGTATCCGAGTCGTCATAGCCGTCCTTTGAAAAATCTATCTGTATGCCGTATTCGTTTTTTATATCCTCGATTGTGTTCTTTATGATGCTTAAATTACGAAGTCCCAAAAAGTCCATTTTCAAAAGTCCGAGTTCTTCTATTGTTCCCATTTCAAACTGCGTTGCAACGGAATCGGAAATAAACGTAAGCGGCACCAGACTGTCCGCACGCTCACCCGTTATAAGCACGCCTGCGGCATGGATAGAGCCGTGCCTTAAATGCCCCTCAAGCTTTTTGGCGGTATCTATAAGCTTTTTTATTTCAAAATCGCTGTTATACAAGCTTTTCAGCCTGCCGTTTGAATTCAGCACATCATCTATTTTTATACGGGGGCTCGGCGGAATAAGCTTTGTTACGCTGTCCGCCTTATAATACGGAACTCCCATAACACGTGCCGTATCCTTTATGGCGGCTCTCGCCTTAAGCGTTCCGAACGTAAGTATACGGCATACTCGGTCGGGCGTATATTTTTTTGTTACGTATTCTATGACCTCATCTCTGCGCTCATTGCAGAAATCTATATCAATATCGGGCATGGAAACACGCTCTTTATTCAAAAAGCGTTCAAAAACAAGACCGTATTTTAATGGGTCTACGGTTGTTATATTAAGAACATACGAAACCAAAGAGCCTGCCGCCGAACCTCTGCCGGGTCCTACCGCTATGCCGTTCGTTTTCGCAAACCGTACAAAATCCCAAACTATAAGAAAATAATCGCAAAATCCCATTTCGCAGATTACGTCCATCTCATGATTAAGCTGTTTTTCCATTTTGGGCGTTACCGCAGCGTAGCGCATGGAGAGCCCTTTTTTGCATAATTTACGGAAAAATATTTCCGTTTCTTCTTTTGTTTTATCTTGGAAAAATTTCGGGAACGAAAAATTATGAAATTTTATCTCAACATTGCATTTTTCGGCAATTTCCAAAGTATTTTCCATATATTCGGTTATGCTTTCATCAGGCAGTAAGTCCGAAAACGTTTCTCTCATTTCGTCTGCCGATTTTAAGTAAAATTCATCTGTTTCAAATTTTATTCTGTCCGTATCGTCAAGCTGTTTCTGCATACTTATGCACATCAAAACGTCCTGATAAAAGCTGTCTTCCTTATCGACATAATGTATATCGTTTGTAAGCACGCATTTAAGCTCCGCTTTTTGCGCCGTCTTTACAAGAAACGGTATAATACGTGCTTCTTCCTTTATGCCGTGATACTGTATCTCTATATAAACGTTATCTCTGCCGAATATTTTGCATAAATCGACAGCCTCGTTATAAGCTCCCTCCAAATTCCCCTCCAAATTCCCCTCCAAAAGCAGACGGGGGATTTTTCCGTTTATGCAGGCGGTAAGGCAAACGACGCCCTCTCCGTATTCTTTTAAAAGGCTTTTATCCACCCTTGGCTTTGAATAAAAACCTTTTGTAAACGAAAGCGACGAAAGCTTATAAAGATTTTTAAGTCCCGTTTCGTTTTTCGCAAGCAAAATAAGGTGCGTATATCCTCTTTCTTTTGTTGAAATATCCTCGCAAAGATAAAATTCCGAACCCAAAACAGGCTTTACACCGTATTTTTTGCAAACCTTATAAAAATCTATAATTCCGTACAGAGAGCCGTGGTCTGTTATTGCCATAGCAGACTGTCCAAGCTCTTTTGCACGTTTCACAAGATTATCGATTTCGCAGTGTCCGTCAAGCAGGCTATACTGCGTATGCGTATGCAAATGACAAAAATCCATTACTCTCATCCTTTTTTCAATGCACTCATGTGCGGTTCATGCGCCAACGGCGCAAATCATTTTTCTATAAAACCAATTCTTTTATTACGGCAAGGCTTTCACGAAGGTAGCATGACAGCACGTTATACCATTTTAGTTTCGCATGAAAATGCGATATTTCGGTTAAGCCCTCTTTTTTTGCGATAAGAATACTTCTGTAAATATGAAAATCGTTCGTGATTATTACGGTTTTATAATCATATCCGAACAACCCGTCCGCTATCCTTTTTGAAAAGCGCATATTTTCCGCTGTTGATTCCGCTTTTTCTTCTTTTATTATTTTTTCGGGGTTCACTCCTGCCGCAATGAGATATTTTTCCATTGCGCTTGCCTCGGTTACGGTTTCGCCCTGACCCTGACCGCCCGATACAATAATTACGGCATTCGGGTTTTTATTATAGTATTTCAAAGCGGCGTCAAGCCTTTCCCGAAGCGGCAGGCTTTCG
>USLP01000248.1 GCA_900555525.1 uncultured Eubacteriales bacterium | reverse complement strand
GTTTTTCTGTGTTTTGGCGGAGGAGACAGAGCTGAAGAGGTTCCTTGTGGCTTACTGTCGGCGGTAAGCCGACATACGCCGAGGGGCCCCACGCTTACGTGGTCGAGCGGCTCCAAAGTGTTGTTTGAATTTTTTATTTAATAATTCATTCGAATGAACAAGGATTTACTTGCTATTATTCGTGATTTGGAATATAATATAAAAAAGTAACTTTTTTTGGTAACCTTATGTTAAGTTTTATTTCTGCTAAAGAAGCAGCCGAAAAATGGAATATTTCGCAAAGACGTGTTTCTGTACTTGCAAGTGAAAACAGAATTTACGGAGCAATGATGGTCGGCAATATGTGGATTATTCCCTCAAATGCCGAAAAGCCGATTGATAAAAGAACCGTTCGTTATGAAAAGTCAAAAACCGTTGTGCTTAAACCGTTTGTAAAGTGGGTCGGAGGGAAAAGCCAGCTCGTTGAGCAAATTGAAAAATTGCTCCCGACAGAAGGAGAAAAAGCTTTAAAAAAATATGCAGAGCCTATGGTTGGCGGTGGCGCGTTGCTTTTCAGTATTCTTTCCAAATACGATTTTGAAGAATTATATATCGGTGATATAAATGCCGAACTGATAAACGCATATCAAGCCGTAAAAAACGACGTTGATAATCTGATTGGTAAACTTAACGAAATGCAAATGCTGTTTTTGCCTATGGATGAAAACGGCAGAAAATATTTCTACTATACTGTTCGTGAAAGATTCAATTCAACGACATTAACCGAAGAAAGCGCAACCGAAAAGGCGGCACAGTTTATTTTTTTGAATAAAACTTGTTTTAACGGACTTTATCGCGTAAATAGAAAAGGACAATTTAACGTTCCTATGGGTGCGTATAAAAACCCGACTATTTGCGACGATGAAAATTTGCGCAATATACACGAAGCATTGCAAAACGTTACTATCGTTTGCGGCGATTATTCGTTGTCAAAATCGTTTATCGATAAAGATACGTTTGTATACCTCGATCCGCCGTATCGTCCGATCTCCGAAACATCTGCTTTTACGGCTTACAATTCAGATGTATTTGATGACGAGGAACAAATCAGACTATCGAAGTTTATCGACGAAATCAATCTTTCGGGTGCAAAAATCGTTTTAAGCAACTCCGACCCGAAAAACGTAAACGAAGAAGATAATTTCTTTGATGATTTGTATAAGAACTACAAAATAAATCGTGTTGAAGCAAGCCGAGCAATAAATAGCAAAGGCGATAAACGCGGAAAAATAAACGAATTGCTTATTTTCAACTAAAGGAGCGGTTATATGGCAGAATTAAAACTATTTAAGGTAAACGGACACGTTGAAGAATTGAAATCTAAAAGCGTAACCATAGAAAAAGAGTTGCAGAACATTATCGAAAAGAATATGCAAGAATTTTTCGGTGTGAGATTTCTTGCTTCGGAATATAGAATAGACAACGGAAGAATGGATTCCATAGGAATCGACGAGAATAATTGCCCTGTTATTTTTGAATACAAGCGTTTTTCAAGTGAAAATGTAATAAATCAAGGTTTGTTCTATTTGAATTGGCTATTGGAACATAGGGCTAATTTCAAACTATTAGTTTTAGAAACTTATGGCAATGAAGTTGCAAACAATATCGATTGGTCTATGCCGAGGGTGATTTGTGTCGCAAGCGACTTTAATAAATATGACGAAGAAGCAATTAAACAAATAAATCGTAACGTATCGCTTATTCGTTACAAACAATACAATAACGATTTGTTGTTGTTTGAATTGCTGAATACAAACACGGTAGCCCCTATTGATAACGAACAGCTTGAGCGTAAAACATCACAAAATAATGAGAAAACATTTACGGAGCAATATAAAAACGCCCCACAAAAAATCAAAGAACTATATGACGAATTATCCTATTATGCTATGAGTTTAGGCGATGATGTGTCACAAAGCACGTTGAAACTGTATTCAGCATTCAAAAAAATCAAGAATTTCTGCACTATGGAAGTTTATCAGGCAAAAATGTTGATAAATTTCAGGCTTAATCCCGACGATTACGAATTGTCAGACACATTACGTGACGTTCGTAATATAGGGCATTGGGGTTGCGGTGATTTGCAGTTAATAATACGCGATCGTTCCGAAATTGAAAAAGCAAAAGAACTTATTTTGAAAGCATACGAAAATAACTAAGGGACAAACAAATGAAAAGAGATTTTAACAAATGGCTTGAAACATTCAGAAGCAGTATTTGCGACTATAAATTTTACGTTGACTTTGAAAAAGTGTATGGTAAAGTCGATAATATCAAAGTTGAGTTGAATATTCTTAACTCGCTTATCGGTTCAAAAAATATCGAAAACGATTTCAAAAAACTTGTAGAGGAATACCCGAAAGTTTTAAATGCATCCCTATTTTGCTTGCTGTCCGTAGCCGTGAAATATATGCCATTGACAGCGACGGCGAATACTGGTTTAATTTTGCAAAACAAAACTATTCTATCGACGAATACATAATGTTTATGCGTAAAACGGGTTTATTCTCACTTATTTCGGAACACTTGATAAATAATCTCGTCGATTACGTTACAGGCGTAGAAGTCGGGCTTGACAGCAACGGTCGTAAAAATCGCGGCGGTCATTTAATGGAAGATTTGGTAGAATCGTATCTTGTGCAAGCGGGGCTTCAAAGAAACGTCGATTATTTTAAAGAAATGTATCTTTCCGATGTTGAAAAGCAATGGGGTTTGGACTTGTCGAGCATTTCAAATCAAGGTAAAGCGAAAAAACGTTTCGATTTTGTGGTTAAGAAAGACAAAACCGTTTACGCCGTCGAAGCGAATTTCTATTCGAGTCAAGGCTCAAAACTTAACGAAACCGCAAGGAGCTACAAAACGATTGCGTTGGAAGCAAAAGAAATCGACGGCTTTGCATTCGTTTGGTTTACGGACGGTCAAGGCTGGAAGTCTGCTCGCCATAATCTTGAAGAAACGTTTGACGTTTTGGATAATATGTACTGCATTGCCGATATGGAAAACGGTATCGTTAAGGAACTCTTCAAGTAATATGTCAAAGAAATATATACCGTTACAGCCTGAAAATTTCGAACTCGAAACGAATACCGTTTGGGCTTTTCCCGAACGCGGTAAATGGGCAACGCACGACGCTAAATATCGCGGAAATTGGTCGCCGTATATTCCGAGAAACGTTATATTACGTTATTCAAAAGAAGGAGATACGGTTTTAGATCAGTTTGTCGGCGGCGAC
>USLP01000247.1 GCA_900555525.1 uncultured Eubacteriales bacterium | reverse complement strand
AGAGAAACTTGAAAGGAGGCACACATTTGTGTCAAAATTTTATATAACTACCGCAATAGCGTATACCTCCCGTAAGCCTCATATAGGCAACACGTACGAAATCGTGTTTACGGACGCTATCGCACGCTACAAAAAACAGATGGGCTATGACGTTTTTTTCTTAACGGGAACGGACGAGCATGGTCAGAAGATTGAAGAAATCGCAAAGGAATCGGGCATAACTCCCAAGGAGTATGTTGACGGTGTTGCGGGCGAGATAAAGAAAATCTGGGACCTTATGAATACGGATTACAGCAAATTTATTCGAACAACGGACGATTATCACGAAAAAACCGTTCAGAAGATTTTTAAACGTCTTTATGACCAAGGCGATATATATAAAGGCTCGTATGAGGGAATGTACTGCGTTCCGTGCGAATCGTTTTTCACACAGAGCCAGCTTGTAGACGGCAAATGCCCCGACTGCGGACGTGAGGTTATTGCCGCAAACGAGGAAGCGTATTTCTTCAAAATGTCGAAATATCAGGATAAGCTTATGAAGCACATAGAGGAGCATCCCGAATTTATTCAGCCCGAATCGAGAAAAAACGAAATGGTGAATAACTTCTTAAAACCGGGACTTCAGGATTTGTGCGTTTCGAGAACGGCTTTCAAGTGGGGTATACCCGTTGAATTTGACCCCGGACACATTGTTTATGTTTGGATTGACGCACTTTCAAACTACATTACGGCTTTGGGATATATGCAGGCGGACGACAGCCTTTATAAAAAATACTGGCCTTGTGATGTTCATATCATCGGAAAGGATATTTTGAGATTCCATACCATTTACTGGCCTATTATACTTATGGCGCTCGGTGAACCGCTTCCAAAGCAGGTTTTCGGACACCCGTGGCTTCTTTTCGGCAAGGATAAAATGTCAAAATCAAGAGGAAACGTTATGTATGCCGATGATTTGGTGCGCCATTTCTCGGTTGACGGAGTGCGCTATTATCTTCTTTCCGAAATGCCTTATGCGAATGACGGCACAATAACGTATGAAAATATTATAGCAAGATATAATGCGGATTTGGCAAATACGCTCGGAAATTTGGTAAACAGAACAATTTCCATGATTAATAAGTATTTCGGCGAGATACCGTCTCCTAATGCCGAAACGGAGCTTGACCGTGAGCTTAAAGCGTGCCTTTTTGATACGCAGAAGGCATATAAAGCAAAAATGGACGAATTTAAAACAAGCGACACTCTTGAAATAATTTTTGAGTTCATAAGACGCTGTAACAAGTATATAGATGAGACGACTCCGTGGGTTTTGGCAAAGGACGATGAGGGCAAAGAGCGCTTAAAGACCGTACTTTATAACCTTATTGAATCAATAAGGCTTATTTCGGTTATGCTGTTCCCGTTCCTCCCCGAAACAGCCGAGGAAATAAGACGTCAGATTAAATGCTCGGATACATCGGAGGAATTCGGAAAAATATCGGCAGGCACGGTTTTGGACGCTCCCACACCTATATTTATGAGAATAGACGAGGAAACGAAGCTGAAAGAAATACGCGAGGAAAACGAAGCAAAAGCGGCGGCGGAGGATAAAACCGAACCGCAGGCTCCCGAAATAGAGTTTTCCGACTTTTCAAAGCTTGATTTGAGAGTTGCGCTTATAACCGGCTGCGAAGCTGTTCCGAAGTCGGAAAAGCTCTTAAAATTCACACTTAAGGTAGGTCGTGATACAAGAACTGTTGTGTCGGGTATCAAAAAGCAGTATGACCCCAAAGAGCTTATAGGCAAAAAGGTTATTATGGTTTATAACTTAAAGCCCGTGAAACTCAAGGGCATACTTTCGGAGGGAATGCTCCTTTGTGCAGAAAGCGGAGAAGACCTTTGCCTTTTGCAGCCGTTTTCCGATATTGCGGACGGCGCAAAGATTTATTAAACGCGAGGTAAAGACATGAGTGATAAAAATAAAAAAGCGTGTACGCCTATTTCCATAGGCGGTCAGGCGGTAATCGAGGGCGTTATGATGACCGGCCCCGAAAAAATGGCAACAGCCGTGCGCAAGTCGGACGGCGAAATAGTAATCGACATAAAGGAAAAAAACTCCTTTATGTCGAAGTATAAGCTTAACAAAATCCCGATTTTGAGAGGATTTCTGGCATTTTTTGTTTCGATGTTTACGGGTGTTTCCTGCCTTATGTTTTCGGCAAAGCAATGCGACCTCGAAGAAGACGGCGTTGAGATGTCGAAGTTTGAAAAGTGGGTCATGGAGAAATTCGGCGACAAAATTTTTGATATAATAATGTATATTTCCGTTGTGATTTCGCTTGTTTTGGGCATCGGACTTTTTATGGTTCTGCCCAAGCTTACCGTGGAATGGGTGAGTAAGCCGTTCGGCGGTATAAACGAGGGACTTTCCACGCTTATCGAGGGAATTATCAGACTTGTTATATTTTTGGCATATATAATTCTAATATCTCAAATGAAGGATATCAGACGGGTTTTTGAGTATCACGGCGCAGAACATAAGACGATTTTTGCGTATGAATACGGCTATGAGCTCACACCCGAAAATGTGAAAAAGCAAAAACGCTTTCACCCCAGATGCGGAACAAGCTTTCTCTTTCTCGTTATGATTATAAGCGTTATAGTTTTTCTTTGTATTTCCGCATTTGCGGGAAATATGGGACTTTGGGAAAAGGTTATTTGGAGACTTGCTACGCTTCCGCTTATTGCGGGAATTTCATACGAGTGCATAAAATTTGCGGGCAGGCATGACAATTGGCTTACAAAAATAATTTCCGCACCCGGAATGTGGCTTCAGAAGTTTACAACACGTGAACCCGACGAAAGTCAGATTGAGGTTGCGATTGCGGCTTTTAATGCCGTTTTGCCCGAAAATAAAGAGGAAATAAAATGGTAACCGTCCGAGAAGCATATAAAGCGGCGGCGGAAAGCTTAAAAAAACACGGCACGGAATTTTATAATGCCGACGCACGTATTCTTTTGGAGTGTGTTTTGGGGATTGATTCGGGAAAGCTTGCGCTTTATTACGATAGTGCGCTTTCGGAAGAAAATGCGCAAAAATACCGTGAATATACGGATTTGCGGATAAAAAACGTCCCCGTTTCATATATTACAAACAAAAAGGAATTTTATTCGCTCGATTTTTATGTTGACAATCGTGTGCTTATTCCGAGGTTTGATACGGAAATTCTTGCCGATGAGGCGATAAAACACGCACAAAATGTCAAAGCTGCCGCCGATTTATGCTGCGGAAGCG
>USLP01000246.1 GCA_900555525.1 uncultured Eubacteriales bacterium | reverse complement strand
GTGCTTTTCTTGCATCTTCGCCATAAATTATATCTTTAGCCATAATAAATCCCTCCGATTACTCTACAACTGCAAGAACATCTTTGATTGATGTAATAGTATATTCAACACCATCAATTTTTACCTGTGTTCCTGAATATTTGCTGATAATAACTTTATCGCCTGCTTTAACGGTCATAGGATTTTCATCTGTTCCCGGGCCTACTGCAACGACTTCACTCATTTCAGGCTTTTCCTGTGCCGAAGCGGCAAGAATGATACCGCTCTTTGTTGTTTCCTCTGCTTCAACAGATTTTAAAAGTACTCTGTCAGCAAGTGGTTTGATTGTCATATTTATCACCTCTGAAATTATTTTTAAAAAATCATTTAGCACTCTATCGCCTCGAGTGCTAACAATTACTATTTTAGCAATTATTTTCCATTTGTCAATAGCGTTAACAAATATTTTAAAATTTCTTTTATTATTACTTATATATTTTTATGAATACGCACTGCAATAAATCACTTTTTAATTTAATCTTGCAAAAAATGATGAAATTATATATAATGTTTTTATATTTTAAAGGAGTAATAAAAATGGGTGTATTTATTGGTGGAATTATTGCAGGTGTTGTAATAATTTTTCTTGGGGTTATTTTAGCCAAAAGTAAAAATTCAAAGCTTTGGCATATTCTTTCAGTTATCGGAACAGGAGTTTTGACAGTATTTATCGTCTTAACAATATCCTTTTGTGCAGATAACGGAAAAGATTATGAATCGCCTGCCCTCGCCAACACCAACTGGAGAGAGCAGAAAACCTATTCGCAGGATTATCAATTAAACGAAGAGACAAGCATTTGCAGATCAACGCTTGACGATTTAAGCGGATACGCTGTATACAATACCGAAAACGGCGAAAGAATAGGCACACTTGCATGTCCAAATTACCAAATCGGCGCTGGTGAACAGGAGCTTAAAATAGCCGATGTTAATGGAGATAAAAGCAATGACATCGGAGTAATTATGCAAAACTCAACTATTATTTGGTACAAGTATTCACCAAATAAAGAATACAGCAAAGATAATCCTAATGGTTGCTTTGAATCAATAGGTCAATTTTAAGCCTATAAAAAGCATTGGTATAGCATTTCTGCTACGCCAATGCTTTTATTTTTTACTCATTTACAAAAGTGAATTCATCATTTTCGTAATCAACTTTGCATTTTCCTTTAACCTTATTTTCAAGAATAAGTTCTGAAAGCTTATCCTCAATTTTTGTTTGAATTGCACGCCTCAAAGGTCTTGCACCGTATACCTTATCAAAGCCTTTTTCCGCAATAGCGTCAATAGCTTTATCTGTTACATCAAGGGTAATACCAATGTCCTCACATCTTTTATCAAGAGATTTAAGCATACGGCGGGCAATTTCTTTAATATCGTCTTTTTCAAGTTGTTTAAAGACAACTATATCATCAACACGGTTAAGAAATTCAGGTTTAAATGTAGCTCTCAAATCAGCCATCACGAGCTTTTCAATATCTCCATTTTCATCTGCATTTTCATTATTATCAAAGCCAAGAGCAAGTTTAGGGTCTGTAATTTTTGATGCTCCAACATTTGAAGTCATAATAATTACAGCATTTTTGAAGCTTACTTTTCTGCCTTGTGAATCGGTCAAAACACCGTCTTCAAGAATTTGAAGAAGCATATTAAAAACATCAGGATGAGCCTTTTCGATTTCATCAAAAAGAACGACCGAATAAGGTTTTCTTCTTATTTTTTCAGTAAGCTGACCGCCTTCATCAAAGCCGACATATCCCGGAGGCGAACCGACAAGCTTTGCGACACTGTGCTTTTCCATATACTCGGACATGTCAAACCGCAGAAGCGCTTTTTCCGAACCGAAAAGCGACTGCGCAAGCGCCTTTGCAAGTTCCGTTTTGCCAACGCCCGTCGGGCCTGTGAATATAAGCGAGCAAATCGGTCTGTCCGGATTTGAAAGCCCAGTCCTTCCGCGACGAACCGCGCGGCACAGCTCCTCTATCGCCTCTCTCTGACCTATCACCCGCTCGGAGAGTTCCTCTTCAAGACGTGAAAGCCGCTTGCTTTCGTCCTCCGCGATACGCTCGACGGGGATATTTGTCCACGCAGTCAGCACCTCGGCAATGTCCTCCGCCGCGACCTTCGGAGGCGACGTCAACCGTCGCGCCTCGGTCTCTCTCCGCAAAAGTGAAAGCTCCTCCCGCTTTGAAACTATCTCCCCGCGCAGCTCCGCCGCAAACTGAAAATTTCTGTCCATAACGGCACATTCACGGCGCATGCAGAGCCCGCGCAGCTCGCTTTCAAGCTCCCTTTGTCTCTGCGGCGGCTCCGATGACGCCATGCTCTTTTTTGATGACGCCTCGTCAATGAGGTCTATTGCCTTGTCGGGAAGGAATCTGTCCGGCAGATACCTTTTCGACAGCCTTATCGCCGCTTTTATCGCCCCATCCGTTATCGTCACCCTGTGGTGCGACTGATACTGCGGGCGGAGCGAGCGAAGTATCTCCTCTGTTTTTTCCTCGTCCGGCTCGTCTACGGTCACAGGCTGAAAGCGTCTTTCGAGCGCGGGGTCCTTTTCGATATGCCGTCTGTACTCGCGCAACGTCGTTGCGCCTATGACCCGCAGCTCGCCTCTTGCAAGCAGGGGTTTTAGTATATTCGCCGCGTCGACAGCGCCTTCCGCCGCTCCCGCTCCGACTATCGTATGAAGTTCGTCGATAAAAAGAATGGTGTTGCGGTTTCTGATGACCTCATCCGTAAGCTTTTTCAGTCTTTCCTCAAATTCGCCCCTGTATTTTGCTCCCGCTATCATCGCGCCGATGTCAACGGAAATGACAGTCTTACCGATTAAAGCCTCGGGCACGTTTCCGGAAACTATTCTCTCGCAAAGTCCCTCAACAACCGCTGTCTTGCCGACGCCCGGCTCTCCGATAAGGCACGGATTGTTCTTTGTTTTCCTGCCGAGTATTCCTATGACGCGCTCCGTCTCCGCGTCTCTGCCGACGACGGCTGGCAGCTTTCCCTTCCGCGCCGCGTCCGTCAGGTCGCAACCGAAAACAGGCGAGACGTTTTCCTGCTCCTGCCCGTATTTTCCTTTCGTGTTCTGGGGCTTTGCCTCGGTACCCGTTTCGGAAAGAAACGTCATTATATCATTTTTTATCTCGCCGACTCCGGCGCTCTGAGCGATTATCAGTCGCACCGCCGCAGACTCTCTTTCACCCAGAAGCGCCAGCAGAAGGTGTTCCGTCCCGACCTTGCCCCCG
>USLP01000245.1 GCA_900555525.1 uncultured Eubacteriales bacterium | reverse complement strand
GCGTCGGCTTTTTATCTTTGTCATCGGTGTTTTCATCATCTGTTGCAGTCGCTTTATCCGATTTCACCGCAACCGTATCTCCTCTGCGCACCGCAGAAACAGGCACTCTTATAACATTTTCCTTTTTCTCAACCGTTATTTCCGCGCTTACGTTCATACCGGGAATCAAGTCTTTAGGATCGTTTACAACAACCGTAACGGGATAAGTCGTAACGCCGTTTGAGCTTGTTCCGACTCTGCTAACGCTTTCGACATAACCCGAAAATTTCTCATCGGGAAGCGCGTCCGCCGTAATGCTTGCCTTCTGTCCGACTTCGATTTTTGAAATATCCAGCTCATCTATACTCATTGTAAAAAGAATTTTCGACATATCCGCAATAACAGCCATCGTAACGGAACTGTTAGTATTGTCGAGCGTATCGCCCTGCTTGGACGTTTTTTGAATAACCGTTCCCGAAATAGGCGAGGTTATACTGTAGTTATCAAGCTCGTTATACGTATTTTGAAGCGAAAGCTTCGACTCACGCAAAGAAAGCTCGTTGGACGTGATATTTTGCTGCAAGCTGTCGCTTGTAAGCTTTGCGATAACGCTTCCGCTCGTTACTCTGTCGCCTTTCTTATATGAAAGCAATGCAACCGTTCCCGAAATTTCCGAATATACGGTTTTTGAGCCGTAATTTTTGAATGTTCCCGAATCGCTGCAAGCCGTATCGCCGACTATTGCAGTTGCTTTATCGCCCTCTTTTACCGACCCCGGGTTATCTATTGTGATTTCAACATCTCTTACGGTTACCCCTGCCGAATTTACGTAAGTACCCGTTGTAATACGTTCAACCGTTCCCGTAACGGTATCGTTTGTATTTTGAAGCGTTCCCTCGGCGGTCATACCTGCAGAAACGCCTGCCGTATGCTCGTCTATAAAAGGAACGATGAGCGTCATTTTTGACGTATCGGTTATATCCGCAATTTTGGAATTTACACCGACTGTATCGCCGTTTTCAACGTAAAGAGCCGAAATATTTCCCGAAATGGGAGCCGTTATCGTAAGCTTTGAAAGCTCCTTGACATTTTGGCTGTATGTATTCTGCGATTTCTCCACGGAAAGCTTGGATTTTGCTATGTTGTTTTCTATATCCGTTGTGTCGATTTTGTAAAGAAGGTCGCCCTTTTTAACCGTGTCGCCCTCCTCAAACGGAGCTGACGTTATTTCCCCCTTAACAAGCGAGGTAACGTTATACTGCTCGTTTGCCTCTATGGTGCCCGTTCCGCTTATCGTAAGCGCAATATCGCCCGTGTCGGCTTTTGCGGTATTAATCTTCTCTGTTTGCTTCTTTTTTCCGAATACGGAAAAGCACACTCCGCCCGCAACAACAAAAACAAGCACAGCCGAGATTAAAACGGTTATCTTCTTTTTCTTTCCGATAGCCTTTTTAACCTTGACTGTGCCGTCTTTGTTTTCTTTCTTAAACTTCAGTCTCATTCCTCATCTACTCCTTTTTTATTTCATAACTGAATTTTAAGGAATAAATGTGCGGAATATGTGAGTATTTTATTTAATTTTGAAAAATCTTTATTTTAAACCAAAATTCAACTCCGCCGTCTCTGTTTTTTGCGCCGTATTCGCCTTTATGCGCATTTATGACGGAGCTTACGATATAAAGCCCCAAGCCTGTCGACTTGCGCTCGCTCCTCGACTTATCCGCCTTATAGAAAATGTTCCAGATTTTATCCATATCGTTATCATCGATATGACTTCCCTCGTTAAAGACGGAGAAAACCGCATTTTCGCCCTCCTTATATAGCCGAACAATGATTTTACTGCCCTTTGGCGAATGGAAGCACGCATTTGAAATATAGTTTGTTATACATTGCTCAATTTTCAGCTTGTCGCAGCTTGCATGGATTTCTTCGCCGATAAATTCGCACGTCTGCTCATTTTCGTCCATATGAATTTTATGCTTTTCTATAATCCACTGCGCCGTTTCTTTTAGGTTTACGTCCTCAAAGTTGAGATCGGCAAGCTCATTTTCCATTCTTGAAACGTCCAAAAGCTGACATACAAGCTTATTCATTTTTTCGCTTTCGTCCGTTATTACATCACAGTAAAAATCCTTGTCTATATCGGGAATATCCGATTTTAAAATTTCCGCATATCCCATCAGAAGCGCAATCGGGGTTTTAAGCTCATGCGAAACATTCGCAACAAATTCTCTGCGTATTCCCTCAAGCTTCGTTTTGTATTCTATATCCGCTTCAAGCTTTTTATTAGCCTCCGTAAGCTTATTAATCATATCCGAAATTCTGTCCGACATGATATTTATATTGTGGGCAAGGTTGGAAATTTCATCTTTTTTTCCCGTCTCGGACGCTTTTTTCGCAAAATCAAGATTAACCACGCTCTGTGCAACTGCGTCAACCTCTTTTATCGGCTTTGTAAGCCTGCACGCAAAAAGATAGAAAAACATCATTCCCAAAGCCATAAGGAACAAAAGAAGCCAAACCGTCATTTTTGTTGTAACGGTTACTGTCTGCTGTATTGATGACACGGGGCTTTCAAGCGAAACATAGCGTTTTTCGCCGTCGAAATTTACAATTCCCTTTAAAAACAGGTTTTTAATATCGCCTCTCGGATCATCCCGAAGCACTGCCTGCGCATTTTCCGAATAGACGTCTTTGTTTTCGTTCGGGCGAATCGGAAACGGCATAAAATCCCGTTTTTCCAATTTCCAGTCGGGTATGCTCGCATATATAATGCGTCCCCTTTCGTCCTCGCTCTCGGCAAAAATTACGGCCCTTATATTATATTTTTCTTCGTATTTTGAAAGAAGATTATAAAGTTCTTCATGGCTGTCCGTATAGTTTGATTTAATCAAATCAAACACCTGGTTTATTTCCTGCTTCTTTTGGAAAATATACACCTTTTGCGCAAAAAACAGATTAAAAATTATCTGAAGCCCCGCAAACGCAAGCAGAAATACCGCAAAAGCACATACAAGCTTGCCTCGCACCGACTTAAACATAAGCAATTCACCGCCTATCTTTTATCAAATCTGTACCCGAAGCCGTAAATCGTTCTTATGTAAGAACAGCAGTCCTTAAGCTTTGCGCGAAGCTGTTTAACATGAGTATCAACCGTTCTCAAATCGCCGCAGTAGTCATAATTCCATACGGAATTTAATATCTGTTCTCTCGAAAGCGTTGCTCCTATATTAAGTGCAAAATAGCAAAGAAGCTCATATTCCTTGGGAGTAAGCTTTATTTCCTTGTCCTCGACAAAAACCGCCGTA
>USLP01000244.1 GCA_900555525.1 uncultured Eubacteriales bacterium | reverse complement strand
CATGAACAGCGCCATTGAATCGCTTAACGTTGCGGTTTCGGGAGGAATTGCAATGTATTGCGCCAATAAATGAAAAAAATTGCGTATAAGTATTGATAAATTTGTAAATGTATGTTAAAATAAGTTTGAATAAAATTGCCCATAACGCCGTTTTTTGTTTGGGGCGGTACAGAAGTGTACAGCACCGCTCACAAAAAACACCGCTATGAACGATTTTCTTCTAAACTTAAGTTGTGCTTTGACACGTAAAGAAATATTTAAAATAAAGAAAAAGAAAGGATGTATTTTTATGGAATGGTTTGATAAGTTTAAAGACACCGCCGCAAAAACGGCTAAAATGGCGAAAGACAAATCAAATGAGCTTTATGAAATAACAAAGCTCAGCATAAGTGTGAACGACTGCGAAAGCAAAATAGATAAGCTTTTCAAAAATGCGGGAATCCTTGCGTACAGAGATTACGAAAACGGTGCGGTAATGAGCGAGGATATAGTTTCAATTCTTAAAGACGTTGATGAAAAATTCAAGGAAATCGAAGAATTGAAAGCGAAAATCAACGATATAAAAAGCGTTGAAATATGCCCCAAATGCAATACCGCAAATCCGAAGAACGCAAACTTCTGTCAGAATTGCGGAGAAACGCTCGGAAACGAACATATAACGGTTGTAAGTGAAGAATAGTCTTGCGATTATTCTTCATAGCTGTGTTTATGTCTTAAATATTGAAAGGAATGGTTTACAGTAATGGAAAGTCTCGGTTTGAATCAGATAAGAGAAGAATTTTTATCGTTTTTTGAGGAAAAGGGTCATTTGAGAATGAAATCCTTTCCGCTCGTTCCGATAAACGATAATTCGCTTCTTCTTATAAATGCGGGTATGGCTCCCCTAAAGAAGTATTTTACGGGTGAGGAAACTCCCCCCAGCAAAAGAGTTACAACCTGCCAAAAATGTATAAGAACGCCCGATATTGAGCGTGTCGGCATAACGGCTCGTCACGGTACGTTCTTTGAAATGCTCGGAAATTTTTCTTTCGGCGATTACTTTAAGGAAGAGGTTACGGCATGGGCATGGGAATTTATAACGGAACGTTTAAAGCTCCCGAAAGACAAGCTTTGGGTCAGCGTTTATGAGGACGATGACGAAGCATATGACATCTGGACGAAGAAAGTCGGAGTTTCTCCCGACAGAATGGTTCGTTTCGGAAAGGAAGATAACTTCTGGGAAATCGGACAGGGTCCGTGCGGTCCCTGCTCGGAAATTTATTTCGACAGAGGTCCCGAGCACGGCTGCGGCAAGCCCGACTGCAAGGTTGGCTGCGACTGCGACCGCTACGTTGAATTTTGGAATCTTGTTTTTACACAGTTTGATAAGGATAAAGACGGAAATTATAACCGCCTTGCTCACCCAAATATCGATACGGGTATGGGCTTGGAGAGAATTGCGGCAATCATGCAGGGTGTTCATTCGCTCTTTGAGGTTGATACCGTAAGACGTGTTTTGAATGCCGTTTGCGCACTTTGCGATAAAGAATACGGCAAGGACGCCAAGGACGATATTTCAATTCGTGTCGTAACTGACCATATCAGAAGTACCGTATTTCTTGTTTCCGACGGTGTTATACCGTCAAACGAGGGAAGAGGCTACGTTTTGAGAAGACTTTTGAGACGTGCGGCTCGCCATGGCAAGCTTTTGGGCATAAACAAGCTTTTCCTTACGGATTTGGCGGAGGTTGTTATTTCGCAGTCCAAGGACGCATATCCCGAGCTTTTGGAAAACAAAGACTATATAATGAAGATTATAAGCATAGAAGAAAAGAAATTCTACCGCACAATCGATTCGGGCATGATTATGCTTAACAACTTAATCAGCGATATGAAGAAAAACGTTAAGAGCGTTTTTGACGGAAAAACCGCATTTAAGCTTCACGATACTTACGGCTTTCCGCTCGACCTCACAAAGGAGATAGCGGAGGAAAACGGCTTTACCGTTGACGAAAGCACATATAAAGAAGAAATGAACAAGCAAAGAGAGCAGTCGCAGGCGGCAAGAGGCGATACCTCGGCTCTCGGCTGGGAAAGCGAAATCGCAAAGCTTTTAAAGGAGCTTACCCCCTGCGAATTTATCGGATATGATAAGCTTACCGCAGACGCAAAAATCACGGCGATTATAAAAGACGGCGAAATGCTTGACAGCATAATGCCGGGCGAAGAAGCGACCGTATTTACGGATAAAACCGTATTCTACGGCGAAAGCGGCGGACAGGCAGGCGACAGAGGAACTTTAAGCGCAAACGGACTTAACTGCACCGTAAACGATACGATAAAATATTCCGAGGGCAAAATCGGTCATAAAATAAAAGTAGAAAAGGGAGTTCTCTCCGCGGGCGATACGGTAACGCTTAAGGTTGACGAAAAGAGACGTATGGCGACGGCAAGAAACCATTCGGCTACTCACCTTCTCCAAAAAGCCCTGAAAAGCGTTTTGGGAGACCATGTAAATCAGGCAGGCTCATACGTTACGGACGAACGCTTGAGATTTGACTTTTCGCACTTTGAAGCTATGACGATTGACGAAATCAAAAAAGCGGAACAGATTGTAAACGATGCAATATTTGCGTCATACGATATAAAATGCGAATATATGGATATCAAAGAAGCGAAGAAAACAGGCGCAATGGCGCTGTTCGGCGAGAAATATTCCGACAGAGTAAGAGTTGTTTCCATGGGCGATTTCTCCAAGGAGTTCTGCGGAGGTACTCACCTTAAAAACACAGCGCAGGTCGGACTGTTCAAAATCGTTTCCGAGAGCGGTGTTGCGGCAGGTGTAAGGAGAATAGAAGCGGTAACGGGTCAGAATTACATTAATTATGTAAACGCAAGAGAGGAAATACTCTTAAATACCGCAAAACGTCTGAAAATCAATAACCTTTACGAAATAGGCGCAAAGGTTGAAGAATTTTTGACAGACCTTAAGGAAAACAGCCGTATGGTTGAAAAGCTTAAGCAGCAGATTGCTCAAGGCGCCGTTAAAAATCTTATGGCAGGCTGCCGCGATATAGACGGAGTTAAGCTTATCGTTTCCGTAAACGGTTCGCAGAGTGCGGACGATATGAAACGTGCCTGCGATAATATCAAGGATAAAATGAAGGACGAGCCTGTGGTTATAGCTATGGCAAGCGAAGCGGACGGCAAAATCACATTTGTTGCTTCCGCATCAAAAGAAGCTGTCGCAATGGGCGCACACGCAGGAAAGATTATTAAGGAAATCACCGCAATTGCAGGAGGGTCGGG
>USLP01000243.1 GCA_900555525.1 uncultured Eubacteriales bacterium | reverse complement strand
TGGGAGTATACCATTGTAGGGGCAGATAGCATCTGCCCGTTTCCGTAGGTTTGTGCAGATGTTTGGGTTACGGGCGACCACGAAAGACGCGCCCCTACGGGGGGATTAAGTTATAGGTAATAGTGAAAAGTGAAGATTTTGACCAATTGAGGCGAAAAAATTACCAATTGAGGCAAAACTACCCGAAAGGGTAGTTTTTTTGTTATATTAATAATATAATTGGCGGAGGTGAAGCAATGTTTTTTAGGAGAAAGAAATTAACGTTTGACAAGGTGGCAAGATTTAATTATGAGTTGGATTCCAACGAAGAATTAAAGGAAGAGCTAAAAAATCTTGCGCTTTGCAGGAGCGATATGTCAAGGGCGGAGTATCTGACAAGAATACTGCGTCTGTTCGGCAAGGAGGGGCTTGTGCTTACGCTCAAGGAGCTTGATATGCTTCTTTTGCTGCGCAACAAGACCGAGCAAATCCTGCTCGAAAATGCAAACGATACGGAAATACAAGCAAAACAACAAATAAGATAAGGAGAAAATTATCATGAAAAAAAGACTTATTTCCTTTTTTATGACGCTGTGCATGGCGGTGTCGGTCATTCCGATGCTCTCGATGCCTGCGTCTGCACAGCTTACATCAAGAACAGACTGGGTCGCCCAAAGGACGATTAACCTTATTCCGCAGATGAATGAGAAAGAAGAGCTTGCTGTTGTGGGCTGGAATAATATCGATAACGAAATCAACACTAAAGCACAAGTAATTGATAATTCCCACGGCGGCGACGATTACGACTACCCCGTCGGAATACAAGCGCTTGGCAGTTCAGATGACATTGGAAACAAACAATATGGCGGCGGCGTTTACTGGCAGATTGATTTTTCCGATGAAGACAAGGTCAAAATCAACAAAGGCGACCTTTATTTAAACTCAAGTGCGAGATATTGGATTCAGAAAACGGCAACTCATTATATGTCTCTTCGTTTTGAGTTTTTTGATGAAAAAAACTCCGAGCCGATTGACAGCCGTAAAGAAACACTTAAAAAATCTCAGCCCGATCTTTTTAAACCGGATTTAAATGTTCTTATAAACCTTAATGATGTTCAAATTCCAAAGAATACTTCATATGTGAAAATATGGTTCTCAAACTGGGGCAGTATTGCCGGAAAACCTTTTATCGGAGACTTTAAAGCTTATATTAGCGATAAGACCGCTCCGAAGCTTGTAACGCCTCTTCATGAATATTCGGTCAACGAAAGCACACAGCTTCCGTCATATGTAGTTCCGCACGATATACTTACATATGTAATGAGATTTGACGAAGCGGTAAGGTTAGTTAAATATGTACCGACATTTTATCTGTCGGACGGAAGCCGTATCGCTTGCAATAAATACACGTATTCCTCCGACCGTCAGACGGTATATTTTCCGCTGAAGCTATGGAATTCGTACAAAAATGTTGACGACTTGAAGATTACGAAAATCACAGGGCTTTATATCCAAGATGATGCCCAAAACGAGCTTAACTTTTCGGGAGACAATCTTTCATACGGCTCTATCCCGTACAAAGCGGTATATAATATTATCCAAAACCTGAATAACATTGATTTTTCGGGGGATTTAACCGCAAACTACGGCTTCGACTATTCGGCACAGCTTACGCCTAAAGAGGGCTACAAGCTTCCGAGCAATATATCGATTAAGATTAACGGGAACAGCTTATCCGATTCCGAATATACATATGACAGTACGGACGGAAAGATTAAAATAGGATATTCCGCGGTAAGGGGCGATATAGAAATCACCGCCGCAGGCTTACCTCAGACTTACACCGTTACGTTTGATATGCAGGGAGGAAGCGACGGTACGCAGAGCATTTCGGCAACATACACGCAGGCAATGCCTAACGTAACTCCCCCAAAAAGAGAGGGATACGCTTTCGGCGGATATTATGACAAGCCAAACGGAACGGGCGCACGGTATTACGATATTAACGGATTGGCATACGGAAGTTATGACAAACCGTACGACGCCACGCTTTATGCTAAATGGACTCCGAACAACTATACCGTTACCTTGGACGCTATGGGCGGAACGAACAGCGGTACGTATACAGCCGTATACGGTGAAGAAATGCCGAGCATTACGCTCCCCGAAAGAAAAGGCTATACGTTTTTGGGATATTTCACAGAAACGGGCGGACAGGGCAAAAAATATTACAATGCGGACGGAACGTCTGCGAGAGTATATGATAAGGCGGACGGACTTATGCTTTATGCCGCATGGAGCGTAAACAGCTACACGGTTACGTTTGATATGTGGGGCGGAAAAGGCGGCACAGCAAGCACGACCGCAGTATATGACGAAAAAATGCCGAGCATAACTCCTCCGACAAGAGAGGGTTACACCTTCGGAGGATATTTTGAAAGCGAATTCGGCGGTACGCAGTATTACTATGCAAACGGCGAAGGCGCAAAGGCTTATGACACAGACGGCGCAATCACGCTTTATGCAAAATGGACGGCAAATACGTATGACGTTGTTCTGAATGCGCAGGGAGGTTCGGGCGGTTCGACGGTTACCGCTGTTTTTGACGACGCAATGCCCGTGATAAACGCACCCGATAAGCCCGGTTATTTATTCGGCGGATATTTTACTGCTCCGAACGGCGAGGGCAAAAAATACTATAATGCGGACTGCTCCTCCGCAAACTCATATGACAAAGCCGAGGGCATTACCTTATACGCTTTATGGACGCCGATAACATATAATATTCAGCTTTACAGCAGAGGTGAAAATGCCGGCACGCTTACAGACGTTGTTTACGGAAATCTTAAGCTTCCGTCTGCCGAAGAAATCGGAATAACATACCCCAACTATAACTTTGTCGGCTGGAATATCTATGACGAGCAAAACTGGGCGATGTATACGGCAGGAAGAACATACTCGGCGGGACTTGTTACCGAACAGGGCAAAACGGCATATATTTATGCCGCATGGCTCGAAAAAGATAAATACACCGTAACATATGACGCAAACGGCGGTGAGGGAGCGCCCTCTGCCGTTACGGTTCATGTTGACGAAACGATAAATTTAAGCGCAAATATTCCGAGCCGGCAGGACTACACGTTTGTCGGCTGGTCTGAAAGCTCCGATTCCGTATCGGCGCAGTATCAGCCCAACGACAGCTTCACAATGGGAAATTCTCTTGTAACGCTCTTTGCGGTATGGAAGAAAAATCCCGAGCTTATATACAACGCAAACGGCGGTGTTTTCAATACGTATGCAGGCTCTTCATA
>USLP01000242.1 GCA_900555525.1 uncultured Eubacteriales bacterium | reverse complement strand
GGCGGATAACCGACATTCTTGCGGAAAATTATTTCATTATGATAAAATTTTTCGTAATCCTGCGTTTTTGCGGCGTCTATAGCGTAATGTTCGGGCTGATACGTTTGTATTACCGCCCTGCCTTGCTTATCGCCCCTGCCGGCACGTCCGCAGACCTGCGTTATAAGCGAAAACGTCTTTTCGCTGCCCAAATATCCGCCCACGAAAAGCGTGCTGTCCGCCGCCGTTACTCCGACAAGCGAAACGTCTTTGAAGTCAAGCCCTTTGGCTATCATCTGCGTGCCTATAAGTATTGAGCCTTTTGTATTTTGAAAGCGTTTCAGAAGCCTTTCGTGCGACATTTTCGCCGTTGTGGTATCGTTATCCATTCTTATAACGGACGCCGACGGAAAAATTTTGTACAATTCCTCCTCAAGCTTTTGCGTTCCGCTTCCGAAATACCGCACAGACGTGCTTTTACATTCGGGACAAAGCGACGGAACGGGAAAACTCGTTTGGCAGTAATGGCATTTCAGCCTGTTCTCTGAGCTGTGATACGTCATTGCTATCTCGCATTTGGGACACTTTACAACGTATCCGCAGTCTCTGCACGAAACAAACGTCGAATACCCTCGCCTGTTGAGAAGCAAAATCGATTTTTCGCCTTTTTTTCGTGTTTCGTCCAAAAGATATTCCAGCCTCTCCGACAAAACGCCGTAATTTCCGCTTTTCAGCTCGTTTCGCATATCGACCGTTTCCGTTTCGGGAAGCGGTACGGCATTATATCTTTTTTTCAGCGTTATAAGCGTTGACTTGCCCGTCATCGCCTTATAATACGAGCATATGCTCGGTGTAGCCGACGACAAAATCAGCGTGCCTTTGTTTTTTTGCATAAGGTAATATGCAATATCCTTTGCGTCATAACGAGGATTCATCTCCGATTTGTAGCTCGTTTCGTGTTCCTCGTCCACAATTATCATTTTGAGGTTTGAAAACGGCGCAAAAACGGCGCTTCTCGCACCTACCGCTATCATAACCTCGTTATTTTTTATTCTTTGCCATTCGCTCCTGCGCTCGCTCGGTGAAAGTCCCGAATGAATCACCGCGACATTATCGCCGAAACGTCCGAAAAATCTCGCTCGGATTTGCGGAGTAAGCGAAATTTCGGGAACAAGTATAATCGCCTGCTTCCCATCTTTTATAATATGCTCGCAAAGCGTGAGGTATATCTCCGTTTTCCCCGAGCCTGTTACGCCTTTTATAAGGTATTCCCGAAACTCGCCGCTTTTCATTCCCGAAAGCGCCGTATCAACGGCATTTTGCTGTTCAAAATTCAAAACGGGCTTTTTGTCGGCATACATTTTTTCTTCCTTAAAAAGTTCTGTACGTACGGGTTCGTTTTTCACTTCTATAAGTCCGCGTTCGCAAAGCGCATTAACGGATGCTCTTGTAGTACCCGAAACGGCTATAAGCTCCGCAACGGGCATATTACCCACATCGCATAGAGCCTCAAGAAGTCTTACCTGCGCTCTCGCTTTATTGCCGTAGGTGTTTATAAAATCGTCTATCTCGCCGTGTTCGGCGGTAAGATGTGCTGTCAAGGCTGTTTTTGAGCCTTTTTCCTTGATTTCTTCATTCAAAATGAGCGTTCCCGATTTTATAAGCTTTTTTATAAGGCTTTGCGAAAATTTCTCCGTAAGGTCGGACATAAGAACCCTGCCCTCCTCCGAAACAAAATCGATTACGGCTTTTTCGTCTTTGGTCGGGTCGTTTATCGGCAATTCGCCCAAAGAATAATACTGCCTTATGCTTGCAGCGCTTTTAGGTAAGCTCATAAGAATAAGGCACTCATACATCGGCGAATAATATTTCTTCGCCATTCTGCGTGCCAGCTCTATATTTTCCTCCGTAACATGAGTTTCGCTGTTTTCAGCCTTAACAATTGATTTTAGGGGCATTGTACTGTCCGAAACAAAAGTTTCGGTAACAATTCCCTCACGCATTTTGCTCCCCCGTCCGAAAGGCACAATCACCCTTGCGCCGGGGAAAATCTTGTCTTTTTGGTCTTCGCCGTATGAATACGTAAACTCCTTATCCGCCCAAAAGGACAGACCGCTCACGCATACACGAGCGGCACGGGAGTTTTTCATCTTAAATGAGCGGCGTCGGAATTAACCTTAACAAGTCCCTCGTCAATTTCCTTGATTGCCGTTGAAACATAATTTGCAGGCTTGGACTTTTTGTCGGCATTTGCTTCGTTTAAGCGTCTTGCTCTTTTTGCCGTTGCTATAACGAGAGAATATCTCGTGCCGGGTTTATCCTCCGTTCCGATTTTCTTAAGAAGTTCTCCTATTGCGGGTCTTAACATCATATATATCAGCTTCCTTTCTTTTAAAAACGTTTTTCATAGCGAGCCTGCTTTAAGCGTTCGGCTCTCAAAATACACATAAGGTCGTCTGCCGCGCCCTCCACGGTATTGTTTTCTATTATATAATCATAATTTTCTATCATCGAAAATTCTTCAAGCGCTCTTTTTAAGCGTTTCACAATCTGTTCTTCCGTTTCCGTACCTCTGCCCCGAAGCCTTGCTTCGAGTTCTTCTATACTCGGCGGAACGATGAATGCCGTTACCGCTTCGGGAAAATTCTTTTTAACCGTCATTGCGCCCTGGACTTCAATTTCCAAAATAACGTCTTTTCCGCTTTCGAGCGCGTCCGTAACGGGCTTTTTGGGTGTTCCGTAATAATTCCCGACATAGTTTGCATATTCCAAAAGCATATCGTTTGCTATCATTTCTTCAAATTCGTCCTTCGTTTTGAAGAAATACGTTACGCCCTCTTTATCTATTTCTCTGGGGGCTCTTGTCGTTGCGGAGATTGAAAGATAAATTCCGCCCTGTGATTTCTCAACGGCTCTTGCCACAACCGTACCCTTTCCGACGCCCGCAGGCCCCGAAACTATAATAAGCGTTCCTCTTTTGTTCATTTCTTTCCACCGTCCGTTTCCGCACGTCCCGTAATCGTCTCTGTCTGCAAGCCCGATAAGATAATATGACCGCTGTCGGCGATTATGACGGCTCTTGTTTTTCTTCCGCACGTTGCGTCTATCAAAATCCCTCTGTCCTTTGCGTCTTGAATCATACGTCTTATAGGTGCGGAATCGGGATTTATAACCCCTACAACTCTGTCGGAAACAACGCAGTTCCCGAATCCTATATTTAAAAGCTTCACGAAAAACCTCCCAATAATATATCACTATTACTTATAACTTTAACTATCCGCCCGAAAATGCATACATTTGCACAAACCCATGGAAA
>USLP01000241.1 GCA_900555525.1 uncultured Eubacteriales bacterium | reverse complement strand
ATCACCTACCAGGAAGCGGTAACGGTTCTTGTTCGTATGGCAGGCTACGAACCTGCGGCGGAATCTAAGGGCGGATATCCGTCGGGCTATTTATCGGTTGGTAACCAGTACGGATTCACAAAGAACGCAACAGGGGTAGGATCAAGCGTTATCAAAAGAGGTACTGCGGCAATTCTTACGAACAACACGCTTACAATCGGCATGATGGAACAGACAGGCTTTGGCACAAACACCAACTACGAAATCACAAAGAAAACGATTTTACAGGAATATCTCGATACGGAGAAATTAGACGGTAAAATCACAGGCAACTACTTCACGCATCTTTCTGCAAACGGCGGACTTGAAAAAAATAATATCGAAATAGACAACGTTGTTTACAAAACAACGGACGAAAATGCACAAAATCTTTTGGGCTACAACGTTTCGTATTATCTCACAACAAAGTCCAACAAAGAAAAGATAGTTATCCTTGCTATTAACGAGGACGGACAGAATAAAGAAATGACAATCGACGGCGACAACATTCATTCTGTCGAAGCGGGCAAAATCAACTATTGGAAAAACAAAAATACCGATAATTCCACAAAATTTGTTAAAATTGCGGAAGCTCCCACAATGATATACAACGGCGTTGCGGTTTCCTACGATTCTTCTCTGATAAAAGGGAACGGAGAGCTTAAAGGAAATATTGTTCTTTTGGACAACAATAAGGACGACATCTATGATGTAATCTTCTTAAACGAATTTAAAAACCTCGTTGTAGAATCCACAAGCTCACTTTCATATACGGTATCCGACAAATACGGCAACCAGTCATTGCAGTTTGACCCTGACAAAACAGACGTTAAATTCAGATTGCAGGATATTCACGGAAATAATGTTGATTTCTCCGACTTAAAAGAATGGGACGTTATATCCTATCTTAAATCGACAGACGGCAAGGTTCTTTCCGCATACGTTATTTCAAACACTGCTGAAGGAAAAGTAACGGAAATCAAAAAAGGCGAATACAAAATAGGCGACAAATTCTATAAGGTTGCAGACAACTACCGTGACGAAATTAAGCTTGAAGACACAGGTATCTTCTACCTTGACGTAATGGGCAGAATTGCGGCTGTTGACGCAAGTTCAAACCTCTCCGACAAGTATGCGTATATCATAGACGCAGGCATGACGGGTAACCTTGACAGCAGCATGAAGGTTAAACTCTTCACCATGAAGGGCGAAACGGAAACACTGACTTCGGAAGACAGACTTTCATTAAACGGTGCGGCAAAAGAAACTGCGGAAACTGTTTTGGGCAAGCTTAAAGCAGGCGGAAGCGTTAAGAAACAGCTTATCACCTACGAAGTAAATGCGGAAGGCAAGCTTACGAAAATCAAT
The DNA here is from genome assembly GCA_900555525.1 of uncultured Eubacteriales bacterium. Taxonomy (GTDB): domain Bacteria; phylum Bacillota; class Clostridia; order UMGS1840; family UMGS1840; genus UMGS1840. The sequence goes on along the minus strand of USLP01000241.1, from coordinate 1,959 downwards.
ACTGCAAAAGATTTATCGAGCGACTCTTTAAAAATAGATAAAGAAAACTTTGTTCTTAACTATAAAGCGTCCGACGCGGTTTACAACAAAACGTCGGGAAAACTCGGAAACTTCAAAATTACGGATTCCACAGTAGTATTCGATATTCCCGCGGCTTCACAGGACGAAGACGATTACGCAATCAAAAACAAATCCATGTTTGACAACGACGGCGTTTATGACGTTGAAATATACGATGTTGACGAAGATTTGACAGCTAAAATCGTGCTTGTTAAAAACTCTACGGGTCTTACAAACGTTGAATCTCCGATAGCTGTTATCGACGAAATAACAACGGTAAGAAACTCAAAAGACGAAACTGTACAGAAGCTTTATGCAATCGTTGACGGCAAGAGAATTGAGCTTGAAACGGCAGAAAGCAACACACTTGTAAACGCAAGCGGTGAAAAACTCCAAACAGGCGATATAATTCAGTACAGAACAAACTCTTCGGGAGCAATCGACAAGATTTCGGTATTGTTCGAGGTTAAAGACAAAGCAGCCGAATTTAAGAAAACCGACGGAGATATGGAATTAATCTACGGTAAGGTTGAAAGAAAATTCGCAAATTCTATAAACGTTACGGTAAACAACGGGGCAGTTGAAAACTACTCTTTGGAGAACGTTAAGGTTGTATCTGTTGACACCGAAAAAACAAACAACTCCGTTACAGTTTCCGACGCAGGCGATATTCAGAAATACGATGAATTAAGCCCCAGACGTGTATTCATAAGAATATATGACCACGTTGTAAAGGAAATCGTAATCATAAAATAAGCATAAAAAATTAAATTAAAATAACCCCGACAGAAAAAGGACCTGCATTTCGCAAGTCCTTTTTCGCTTTTATTTTGTAAGCGATGAATAAACTATGTTTCTTATTCTGGGGTGAATATACGGTTCAAGATTGTTAAGCATATGCTGACCGTAAAATACCGATATATGATTATCGGGATCTATCATTGCATATGCACCTGCGGCGCCTCCCCAGCCAAATTCGCCTATCGGGCTTAACGAACCGCCTTTCGCTCTGTCAATCATCGTACGCACTCCCAAGCCGTAGCCGTAACCCGAAAGCTGATTCCAGTTGAAATCCGCAAGCTGTTTTTCGCCCAAACGGTTTGTACGCATAAGGTTTATCGTGTGCGGACTTAAGATTTGTACGCCGTCCTTTGTTTTTCCGCCGTTTGCAAGCGCTGTAACAAATTTTATGTAATCGTCGACCGTGGAAATTATTCCCGCGCCGCCGCCCTCATATTCGCTTCCGATTATAAATCCGTTATCTTTTGAAATTTCATGCGCTTTTTTCGTTTCGCTGTCATACTCAAACTGCGGAAACATTTTTGAAAGCACTTCGTCCGTAACCTTCATCGTTGTATCGTTCATGCCCAAAGGCTCAAAAATATTTTTCTTTAAATATTCGGAAAATCTCATTCCCGAAACAACTTCTATAAAAGCGCCCAAAACGTCATGGCAAAGGCTGTATTGCCAATGCTCTCCCGGCTCGAAGCTTAAGGGACGCTGTGATAATGCTTTCGCAATCATGCGTGTGGGAAATCTGCCGTTTGTTTCTTTATTAAGTTTTTCGGCTTCGGGACTGTGCATATCATAGTCAAAGCCGGCGCTCATGGAAAACAGATTTTTAATGCAGATAGGTTTTTTTGCCTTTACTATCTCAAATTTTTTGCCGTTTTCCGCAACCTCTCTGCCCTCCGAGCGAAGCCGCCCTTCATCGGAGGAAACAAACTCCTTTTTAACATACATTTCTTTAAATTCGGGCATATATTCGTATAACGGGTCGTTGAGAAGATATTTGCCCTTTTCCAAAAGCTGCAAAGCCGCCGTGCAGGTTATAACCTTTGAAACGGAATAAAGATTATAATACTTATAATCCTCGCTGTACGCACGCCCGCCGCTGTG
>USLP01000240.1 GCA_900555525.1 uncultured Eubacteriales bacterium | reverse complement strand
CGCCGAGGGGGAGGGATTTTCGCACGGATATTTGGAAAGCTTGGCAATATATCGGAAAATTGCGGAAAAAATCGTCGGCTACGGCGGTTTTTTAATGCACGGCGCAGTAATTGACTTAGACGGTACGGGAATTGCGTTTTTGGCGAGAAGCGGAGTGGGAAAAAGCGTTCATGTGAATTTATGGAAAAGACTTCTAAAAGATAAATGCACGGTTATAAACGGCGATAAACCGCTTGTGCGGATAATCGGAGATAAGGCTTTTGCATACGGTACGCCGTGGGCAGGAAAGGAAAAAATGCAGACAAACGCAAAAACGGAGCTTAAAAAAATCTGCTTTATCGAGCGTGCGAAAAAAAACGAATGTATTCGCATTGAAAAGGGTGAAGCGTTTGAAAAGCTGTTTTCACAGATTTATCTTCCCAAAAACAGAGAAACGCTTTCAAAAACGCTTGACCTTGTTGGGCAGATTATAGAAAAAGCGGAATTTTATATTATAAAATGCAATATGGATATAACGGCGGCAAAAACGGCATACGAGGGGATTTTCGGTGAGCAATTTAGAGCGTGAGCTTGAAAAAAACGGTATATTTGCAACACGGACGGCAGGGGACAGCATGAAGCCTATGCTTTATGACGGCTGTAAGGTTATAATTGTGCCTCCCGTCTTTCCGCTGAAAAAATATGACATTCCCGTATACAGGCGTGACGGTCATTATGTGATGCACAGGATTATGCGCGTTACGAAAAACGGGTATATAATTTGCGGAGACAACAGAATCAATTTGGAGAAAGACGTAACGGACAAGGACATTGTCGGGGTTTTGTACGCTTTTTATCACGGCGGCAGGCTTACCCTGTGCACGGACAAAAAATATGTGAAATATTCCAAAAAAATCTGCCGAAATTTTGTATTTCGGAAAATAAAGCGCCTTTTCCACAACTTACCTCTTTATTTTTTTAATAAAATATAGTATAATTATATCGGGGTTTGGGGTAATACCCGAAGGAGGTATAGTGATGTGAAAATCGAGCCTGTTTCCGACAGCAGAATTAAGGCGGTTTTATCCTGTTATGATATTTTGGAATTGAATTTCGACGTGGGTTCTCTTTCGTCGGAAAATAAAGAGGCGAAGCAGTTTATTAAGGAGATTTTGGAGAATGCACACGAGCAGTATGGCTTTAACGCTCATGTGGACGAGGTGAAGATAGAAGCAGTTCCGACGGCTAAAGACGGTTATGTAATTTATATAACCAAAAAAAGCCTCGGAAAAAAGAAAGAAAGCAGTCCCGTTGTGTTTTCGTTTTCCGATTATTCGGAAGTGAAAACGGCGGTTAATGCCATATATGATGTATTTTTCGGCAGAAGCGACCTTTTTGAGCTTGACAGCAAATATTATCTTATTTTGGACAGCGTGCTTGGAGAGAATTTTCAAAAAGCGGAAACGAAGCTGTCGGATTTTGGAGATAAAGCAATAAATCCGACCGTTTTTGAAACCGTTTTGAACGAATACGGAAAATCGCTTTACAAAAAAAATGCAATAAATATGATAAAAAATCCAAAAAACAGATGACAAAAAGAAAAAAATGTGGTATAATAACTTTGATTATGTTTATTATACCGCATTTTTTATTCTTTAAAACGGTACATGGAGGGAATTTTATGAGAAAAACTAAAATTATTTGTACATTGGGACCTGCAACGGACGACGAAAACGTTTTAAGGCAAATGATATTGGCGGGAATGAACGTCGCGAGACTGAATTTTTCACACGGGGACTATGAAAGCCATCAAAAAAGAATAGACGTATTCAAAAAGATACGAAAAGAAATGGGCAAGCCTGTTGCGCTCCTTTTGGATACCAAAGGACCCGAAGTAAGGATAAAAACCTTTAAGGACGGCAAGGTTACTTTGCAGGAGGGGCAGTTGTTTACGCTTACGGCGGACGAGGTCGCAGGCGATGAAAACAGGGTAAGCGTTACGTATAAAAAGCTTGTGTCAAGCCTTAACGAGGGCAACAGAATTTTGCTCGATGACGGCAAGCTTGAATTTGTTGTTGAAAAGATAATAGGCTCGGATATTGAATGCCGTGTTATAACGGGCGGAGTTTTGTCTGACCGTAAGGGGCTTAATTTCCCCGGTATTGACCTTTATATGCCGTACATGGACGAAACGGACAAAAAGGATTTGCTTTTCGGCATAAAAAATGATATAGATTATGTTGCGGCTTCGTTTGTGCGCAGAGCCGACGATGTTATAACAATGAGAAAGTTTTTGGACGCAAACAAGGGAACGGATATAGAAATTATCGCAAAAATCGAAAACCGAGACGGTGTTAATAACGTTGATGAAATCATAAACGCTTCGAGCGGTCTTATGGTTGCGAGAGGCGATATGGGTATAGAAATAGATTTTGAAGAGCTTCCTACAATCCAAAAAATGATGATAAAGAAATGCTACACGGCAGGAAAAAGAGTAATAACCGCAACGCAGATGCTTGAATCGATGATAAACAATCCACGTCCCACAAGAGCGGAGACCTCGGACGTTGCGAATGCCGTATATGACGGTACGAGCGCAGTTATGCTTTCGGGCGAAACGGCAGTGGGAAAATATCCTGTTGAAACGGTTAAAACCATGTCGAGAATCGCAAAGCATACCGAAAATGATATTGACTACAAAAAACGTTTTAATATAAATCAGCCCGAAACAAAAACCGTAACGGACGCTATATCTCATGCCGCCTGCACAACGGCGCACGACCTTAACGCACGTGCAATTATAGTAGTAACCAAGCAGGGAAAATCGGCAAAAAACATTTCCAAATACCGTCCGAACGTTGATATAATAGCGGCAACCACAAACGAAAAAACCTACCGCAAGCTTGCGCTTTCATGGGGCGTTTACCCCGTAATGGCGCAAATTCAAAGTAATTCCGACGCCCTCTTTGAACACGCCGTAAAATGCGTTTCCGAAAACGATTACGTAGACAAAGGCGATATAGTGGTTATAGTATCGGGTACGCCATTGGGCAAGCCCGCCAACCTTTTAAAAGTTCACAAGGTGTGAAATTTGCACCTTGCGCATTTGCACTCACTCGTGTATAGCCATTATACACGTCGTTCGTTTAAATGCACAATCTGCACAATTTCGATTTATTGCGGGTGTGAAATTTGCACCTTGCGCAAACCTATGGTTATGTAATGTAGGGGCGGATATTATCCGCCCGTAAACCAAACATTTGTAATAAAATTAAAAATATATATAATTTAATATGTCCTTAAAATGTGTCGGGCATGGCATAAAAACCATGTTTCGGTGAAAAGGGAACACGGTGCGAATCCGTGA
>USLP01000239.1 GCA_900555525.1 uncultured Eubacteriales bacterium | reverse complement strand
GCATAAGCGCAGGACAGCATAAGAGCCGAAACGGAAATTGCCGATATAATTCTTGTTAAACTCTTTAGCATAATTTAGTCCTCCATTATTACAAACAATCTTCTCTGATAATTCCATTCTGTCGGAATGACTGCATATATTTTTTCGCCCTTATAAATATCAGACCAGCTGCAGCCCTCCAAAGTAAATTCGTCTGTAGAGCGGTTATATTTTATTACTTTATCAAAGCGGTCGCCTTTTGTATACGGGCTTTCGTCCGAACGAAGCACTATACCGATATTTGAACCGTCATAGCCATTAACGATATAATCGCCCTGAATTTTTACGCAGTTTTCATCGATTGCAATTACTTCGCCATAGTTACAGTTATTCGCATATTCTGTCTGCTTCCAGCGGTTTGTGCATTTTCCCTGTAGAAAATCCTCACGCTTTAATACAAGACCGAAGCCGTTTACCTCACCCGTAAGTGAGTTAAGTGTGAATTTTATGACGTCGCCCTTTTGCAAATCGCCGAACGCCACAGTGTTTGACGGGTAATCGGGCAATCCCTCCGTTATATTAAGCGATGTGTTGTAAAGATCGTCGGGTTCTGTATATTCCGACGCTTTTATCATTCCGGAATCTAATTGTATTACTTTTATAACTTTTCTCGCTTCCTCCTTTTCGGAATCGTATCTTAAGCTTGTGTCCACAACAAAGCCTGTCGCACCGTCCTGAAGATTCGGGTCAACCTCGGCTTCCATATTAATAAGTATGAACTGCACCCAGCCTGCCTCCTGCATATTGTAAAGCTCTACTGAGGGATATGTCATATCGCTTGTATCAAACTTATTGTATGCCATGAAGTTACACTTTTTGTCCTCGTCGGAAATTGTTATAGCCTTTGTTTTATCGCCCGATACATAGAATACCTTATTCATGGAATCTATTTTCAAACGTCCTCTGCGGTATTTTGCCGTTGTGTTGTCAGCCTCGGTAAGTCTGAAATTCATTCTGAAACGGTCATTGTCCGCTTCGGAATTTTCCTCCGCAAAAACTATACCCGTGATTTTCGTACCGTCGGAATTTACGGAATATTTTACAAGCTGTTTCTTTATTTTTCCCTCACTGCCAAAAAGCATGGGTCTGATATCCGAAACGCTTATTCTTGTTGTCTTTTCTCCCACGCCGTAATCAAGCTTTTGGTCATCGTCCAAAGTGAATTCATGGAAGCCCGAATCGTTGAAAATACGAAGGTGAAGCTGTTCGTCGTTCGCCTTATAATATCCCTTTTGGATAACGCCGTACTTATCGCCCGTTTCGTCTATGATTTCCGCAACCGCATCGTTTTTATCAAAATAAATCGCAAGGCTTCTTCCGATGTAGTCATTGATTTCAACACCCGGGACAGCGTCATATTCCAAATCGTCTATCGTTACCGTATTTTTAGACGAATCATAGCCAGTGATTGTTCCCGTGATTTCGTTCTGCGTTACGAAAACGGTTTTTACGGTTTTATCCTTACTTTCACAGTAGTTAATTATAGAATCCTGCGCTACAAGCGTCTTTTCGATAAAGTTATTTCCCGAAATAAGGTTTATGATTTTTCCGTTTTCCTCAAATTTAACGGACTGCAAGTCGTCGTTATCCTTAAGGAGAATCGTTGAATCGGTTGCGGATTTTATGTAGTATGTTTTGTAGCTCCAGATAAGCACAACGTCAGCTTTTTTGTCGTTGTTGTTATCTATAAGCTTAAGCTCTCCGTAAAACGGCTTCAAGTCCGAATCGGAAGGATTGTCGAGCGGACGTCCGTTATAAACATAGTATGCGTCGCTTGCAATTTCAAGCTCCTTGTTTGCCTTGTCAAGCTTGTAATATACCTTTTTGTACGTTGTTTTTTCCTGTATGTCCTTTGATTTTATATCGTAGGATTTTTGATTTTTATGCTTTTGCATACTTACTACGTTGTTGTTATCGTCAACATAGTAATCAACGTAAAAGCCCAAAAAGTCGTTAAGTCTTTTTATGCTTGTGTTAAAGGTTTTGAAGTCAATGGAAATCTTATTGGAATCGTCAAGCGAATCGCCGTAGATTGAAGCAAGACGTGTCGCGGTAACAATTCCGCCGAAAGCGTTAAGCTTAAACACACGCTTCATAACAGTTTCTTCGCTTTTTTTGTAGGTATACTTTCCGCCTGCCGATATTTCTCCTATTTCAAGGTAGTTTGCGCCGAGCAATTTGTAAATCATAAGAGCCGCCTCACCCTTTGTGAGATTAGCCAAATCCTCGGGTCTTATATCAATCCCGAAATCGAGCGCAGCCTTTTTATAACCCACGCTGTAACCGCCCACAACAGACGCATATTCCGCATATCCGAGTGCGTTTGCAACTATTTTCAAGGCTTCTTCGTATGAAATAATTTTGTCAGGCATAAAGGTCATATCTCCGTAGCCGCTCACGATTGCATTATCATACAGATATGTAAGCGCACCGTATGACGCTTTATCGCTCGTTACGTCCGAAAACACATCTCTTCCCGTATAATCCTTATCCATTCCGATAGCCTGCGCAACGCTCAAAGCAAACTCGCCTCTTGTTATCGTCTGCGCCTGCGTGCTTTTGTTGTAACCCGTTATTCCCAAATCGGTGATAAAGGATATTTCATTTGTGTAATCATCCGCCGCCAATGCGGTTTTGGATACGCAGATAAAACAGCTTGTCAAAATCGCCGCGGTCATTATAAGATTAATAATTTTTTTAGTAAAATTCATTTACTTTACCTCCGAGTTTAAAATAAGTGAAAGAATTTTTGAAACCTCTGCTCTTGTTGCGCTGTCAAGCGGTCTGAATTCGTTGTTGCTTCCGCTGATGTAGCCCTTGCGGTACATTTTGCCTACGCTGTCGCTTGCCCAAGCGCTTATATCAGCATTGTCCGAAAAACTCGTCTCGCCGCCGTCTGTCAATTGCAGCGCATTTGAAACCATTACCGCCATCTGCTCTCTCGTAACAAAATCGTTAGGCTTAAAGCTTCCGTCTTCAAAGCCTTTTACAAATCCCTGCGCAACAGCCTTTGCAACGTACGGCATAAACCAGTCGCCTGCCGTTACGTCCGTAAAGCTTACATCTGCGCCCGCTGTGTTAAGCTTGAGCGCTTTTATGAGTGCGCATACAAATTCCGCACGCGTTATATATCTGTCGGGTTCAAACTTGCCGTCTCCCGTTCCGTTTAAGATTCCGTCTTTATAAAGGCTTTCTATAAACGAATATGCCCAGTGATTTTTGGAAACATCGGAAAAGCTTTGCTTATCTTCCGTCTTTGTATCGTCCATTTTGGGAGGAGCGATTGTTATGGAGTCCTTCGTGCCTGTT
>USLP01000238.1 GCA_900555525.1 uncultured Eubacteriales bacterium | reverse complement strand
AGGAGATGACCATGAATGCTCTTCGGCCGATGAAGCCAAGGAGCGCATACGCAAGGGGCAGAGAATAATGATAAGGCAGGGAACTGCGGCGAGAAATCTTTCGGGGCTGATTTCGTTGTTTGACGATCCGTGGGAGCAGAGATGCCTTTTGGTGACCGATGATAAACACCCGGCTGACCTTATCTCAAACGGCCATATAGACAGCATAATCCGCTCTGCCGTGCAAATGGGCAAAAGCGCCGTCACGGGTATAAGAATGGCGACTCTCCATGCTGCGGAGTGCTTCGGACTTAAAAATACAGGCGCAGTAGCACCCGGTTACAAAGCGGATTTGCTTGTCCTTGATGAGCTTGATAAGGTAATCGTGCGCGATGTATACAAAAACGGAGAAAAGGTTGTTTCGGACGGCAAAACGCTTTGTTTTGATATGCCGAAAATAAATGATGCTCTCGAAAGAAAAGTGCGTAGCTCGTTTAATTTGCCCATGCTGTCTTCGTCTGATTTTGTCGTCGATTATAACGGTAAAAGAAAATGCCATGTTATTTCCCTTGTGGACGGGCAGCTTTTGACCGATGATTTGGTATCGGATATTGATTTCGACTGCAATAACGGCATAGATATCGAGCATGATATATTGAAAATAGCCGTTATTGAAAGACATCACAACACGGGTCATATAGGAAATGCTTTTATAAAGGGTATCGGACTTAAGGAGGGTGCCATAGCATCTTCCGTGGCGCATGATTCGCACAATCTTATTGTGATAGGCACAAATACCGATGATATGGCGTTTGCCGCAAACCGTATACGTGAGCTCGGCGGCGGTATAGTTTCGGTTAAAAACGGAAAAGTCGTGGCCGAAATGCCTCTGCCGATAGGCGGACTTATGTCGTGTGAAACAGCGGAAAAAGCGGCGGAAGAAAACGAAAAGGTGCGCGAAAGCGTGTATTCTCTCGGTGTGCCGAAGGGCTTTGAGCCGTTTATGATTATGTCGTTTTTGAGCTTGCCGGTAATACCGCATTTAAAGCTTACCACTAAGGGTCTTGTTAATGTTGATACTCAGAGTGAGGTTCCGCTTGCGGCGAATAAATAAACTGTATTTATAAGAGCTTTTGTTGATATTATGCCGTGTGAAGAATTCTTTCACACGGCATTTTTGCGCTTAATAAATTATTAATTTTCTTGTAATTATTTGTTGCTTGATTTTGTCGAACATTATTATATAATGGAGTTGTAAATTAAATCAAAGGATGTAACTGCGGTGGAAAAGCAAAGGTTAAGCATTGTTGTAAAACAAAATAATTTGTTTAAAAAAATGATATTTGTTCTGTCATTGTTGATTATTTTAATCTCAATACTGCTTGCGGTGTTCGGAGTCAAATATAATAAAACCAAGCAAAATCTAAAAACGGTTGCGGCACAAAAGGCGGCTGTGGAGCAATCGCTGAGTGAACGGGAATCGTTATTTGCGGATGAAAAGGGCAGTCTGAACGGCGAAATATCAAAGCTTAATGAGCAGGTGTCGCTTAAAAGGGAACAAGAGAGCAGGGCACTCGCCGAAGCCAGTGCCGGCAAAGTTGTTTACCTGACCTTTGATGACGGCCCGTCGCCTAACACTCCGAGGATAATCGATATCCTGAATGAGAACGGAGTTAAGGCGACTTTTTTTGTGAAAAACGGCGGTAAGTATAACGGGTATATGAAAAACATAACCGAATCGGGAAATCAAATCGCGCTTCATTCATATTCTCACAATTATCCGCAGGTGTATTCTTCGGAGCAGGCTTTTTTTGACGATTTGCAAAAAATATCCGATCTCGTATACAATGAAACGGGAGTCCGTACAAACATATTTCGTTTTCCCGGAGGCAGCAGCAATACCATAAGCCGCAAGTATTCGCCGGGGATTATGACGACGCTGACAAAAGAGGTGCAAGAAAAAGGATACTGCTATTTTGATTGGAACGTTTCTTCGGGTGATGCCGTTTCAAGGGAACAGCCTAAAAACACTATAATAGAGAATTGTAAAAAAGTACCGAAATCCAACACAATAGTTGTGCTTTTGCACGATTCTGCGGTGAAAAACACAACTGTGGAGGCACTTCCCGAGATAATCGCATATTATAAAAGTATGGGTTACAGCTTCGGCGTTTTAAGCGAAAAAACATATCCGGTGCATCAAAAAGTCAATAATTGATGTGTGCCCGATTTTTTTGTGTATATTCAATATGAACTAAAGCTTGCGGTTGTTATTTTGCACAAACATTTAAAATTGTTTTGATTTGTCTTTGGAGGTACAGCCGAATTATTGCAAAATCCCCCATATATCGTGTCAAAGCCGTTGACGAGGACAAGTTTTGTGGTATAATATGTTAACGGTACGAAGAAAAAACATTATTATATATCAATATTTGGGGAGAATAACTATGTACGTTAAAGATGTTCTTGTTCAAAATCAGGTAGGACTTCATGCTCGTCCTGCAACCTTCTTCATTCAGAAAGCCAATGAGTTTAAATCTTCTATCTGGGTTGAAAAGGAAGAGAGAAGAGTTAACGCAAAGAGCCTTCTCGGCGTTCTTTCACTCGGCATAATGGGTGGCACAAAGATCAGGATCATTGCCGGCGGCCCCGATGAAGAACAGGCCGTTGAGGAGCTTGTTAAGCTTGTTGAATCAGGCTTTGCCGAGTAATTTAAATATTCAATTAAAACGGCACACCGTATTTTCTTCGGTGTGCCTTATTTTTTAACGAAGGGCGGTGAGTGCTTTGAATCCGAAAATGAAAATACTCAGAAAAAAGGCGATGAGCCTGCCTCTTTTGCCGGGCGTTTATATTATGAAAAATGCCGATGGGGAAATAATATATATCGGTAAAGCAAAAGCACTTAAAAACCGCGTCAGCCAGTATTTCGGATCGCAAAATCGCCATCCGATAAAAGTACGTAAAATGGTGGAAAATGTCGACCGTTTTGATTATATAGTAACGGGAAGCGAATTCGAAGCTCTCGTTCTTGAGTGCAGTCTGATAAAACAGCATTCGCCGAAATACAATATTCTTTTAAAAGACGATAAGGGTTACAGCTACATTCGCATATCCGAAGGTGAATATCGCAAGATTTCCGCCGTGTTCAATAAAAAAGATGACGGTTCGGAGTATATAGGTCCGTATCTCAGTTCGTATTCGGTAAGGCAAAGTGTGGATGCGGCCAATAAAATATTCAAATTACCGCAGTGCAACAAGGTCTTTCCGCGCGATTTCGGCAAGAGCAGACCATGCCTTAATTATTATATTTCGCAGTGCTGCGGACTTTGTACGGGTAAAATAAAAAAATCCGATTATGACGAGGCGGTGGACGGCGCGATTGCGTTTTT
>USLP01000237.1 GCA_900555525.1 uncultured Eubacteriales bacterium | reverse complement strand
TCGCCGCGCCTTTGGCAGGAAAAATTCTTGACGATGTTTTGAGATATATGGATATAAAACCCGTTGAAACGGGCGAAAAAGCGACGGGCGGCGACGTAACCGTTCCCGATGTAAAGGGGCAGCCCGTGGCGGACGCAAGAAAGGCTGTTACGGACGCAGGCTTAAGATGTGTAACGGAGGGCGACGGAGATACCGTAAATATTCAGATTCCTGCGGCAGGCGCAACTATAGCGCAGAACGGAACGGTAATAATATATACGGGAGACGCTGTGCCGTCAAATTCTGTAAAAATGCCGAAGCTTATCGGAAAATCCTATGAAGAGGTTAAGCAGATACTTGATGAAAATAAGCTTATTTTGGACGCTGTTGGCATAGATAACAACAGCGAAACGGCAAAAGCGGTTTCACAGAGCGTCCCTGAGGGCGAATTTGTAAGCGGAAGTACAAAAATAACGGTTGAATTTTCCGAATAAATAAGGCGGACGGAAAGGAATGAAACGTATGAAGTTAAAGGATTTACTTTGCAATGCAGGACTTATACAAATAAACGGTGATGAAAATACAGATATAGGAAATATTTCTTACGATACGAGAACGGCGGACGAAAACAGCATTTTTGTTTGCATAAAGGGTATAAATACGGACAGACACAGCCTAATCGGAAAAGCTGCAGAAAAGAAATGCAGGGCAATTGTTACGGAATATCCTGCTGATACGGGAGACTGTATAAACGTTGTTGTCAAAAATACGAACAAGGCTCTTGCCGTTATATCGTCTAATTTTTACGGAAATCCTGATAAAAAAATGAAAATTATCGGAGTAACGGGAACAAACGGAAAAACCACTTCGACAACGCTTATAAAAGCGGTTTTGGAAAACTGCGGATATAAGGTCGGTCTTATCGGTACGAATGATATAATCATAGACGGCGAGGCTGTTCCGTCCGATAATACAACCCCCGAAGCGCCCGATTTGTTTCATTGGTTTTCAAAAATGGAAAAGGCGGGCTGTGATTTTGCCGTTATGGAGGTTTCGTCTCATTCGATAGCTCTTGACAGAATATACGGAATAAATTTTCTTGCCGGAGCGTTTACAAACCTTACGCAGGATCATCTCGATTATCATAAAACAATGGAAAACTATGCGGAAACGAAAAGCAGATTTTTCGCTTGCTGCGATAATGCCGTAATAAATGCCGACAGCGATTGGTTTGATACAATGACGAAAAACGTACGCGGAAAGCTTATAACCTACGGTGTGGAAAAAGACGCCGATATAAAGGCGCAGAATGTAGTTCACACAGACAGCGGAGTGAGCTATGACGCAGTCGGAAACGGCAAAAATATTCATATAGATTTTCCGATACCGGGCGGATTTTCGGTTTATAATTCGCTTTGCGTCTGCGCTGTGTGCGAGGCTGTCGGAATAGCGGACGGGAAAATAGAAGAAAGCCTGAAAACTTTCGGAACGGTTAAGGGGAGATGCGAGCTTGTTCCTATAGATAAGCCTTATAAAGTTATAATAGATTATGCACATACGCCCGACGGAATGGAAAATATACTTACTGCCGTAAATGAATTTAAAAAGGGCAGAATAATAACGGTGTTCGGCTGCGGCGGCGACAGGGATAAAGGCAAACGTCCGAAAATGGGCGCAATGGGCAAAAAATATTCCGATATAACCGTTGTAACGAGCGATAACCCCAGAAGTGAGGATATGCAAAGCATTATAGACGATATTATGACGGGTATTCCCGACCGAACGAACGTTTATACCGAACCCGACAGAAAAAAAGCGATAAAGCTTGCGATGAGCCTTGCAAAAAAAGACGATATTGTGCTTTTGCTCGGAAAAGGTCATGAAACGGTACAAAAATTCAAGGATTATAATATAGAATTTGACGAAAGAAAAATAGTGAGGGAATTATGCGATTTAGTATAGATGAGATAGTAAGTGCCACAGGCGGAAAACTGCTTTTTAAGAAAAAGAATACAGATGCGGACGGTGTTTTCACCGATTCGAGAGAAAAAAAAGAAAATGCGCTTTTTATTCCGCTTGCAGGCGAAAACTTTGACGGACACGATTATATTTCCGCCGCTGTTTCAAACGGTGCGGCAGGGTATCTTACACAGAAAGAAACAGACGCAGACGCCGATTTTGCGATACTTGTAAAAGACACGCGCCTTGCTTTGGGCGACCTTGCGAGATATGCGATGACAAAAACGAAAGCAAAGGTTATAGCCGTAACGGGAAGCGTCGGAAAGACAACAACACGTCAGTTTATAGCGTCGCTTACGGCACAGCTCGGAAAAACGCTTGTAACAATAAAAAATTTCAATAACGATATCGGTTTGCCGCTTACGGTTCTGTCCATGGACGGCGATGAGGACTATATTGTTTTGGAACTTGGAATGAGCGCACTCGGCGAGATTTCTTATCTTTCAAAAATCGTAAAGCCCGATATAGGCGTAATAACCATGATAGGCACTTCGCATATAGAAAAGCTCGGGACACGTGAAAATATTTTAAAGGCGAAGCTTGAGATACTTGACGGCATGAGCGATGACGGAATACTTTTCATAAACGGCGACGATGAGCTTTTAGCGCCTCTGCACGGAAAGCTTAAAGTGAAAACGGAGCTTTTCGGCTTTAACAACGGAAAATATCCGCTGAAAATCATATCCTGCGAAAACGGCGGAGAATTTATTTATGACGGCGATATGTATAAAATAAGCACATCGGGAAAACACAATATAATAAATGCGCGCGCAGACGATTGCCATGACCGCGCCCACCAGGATCACATCGACCCCCGCCGCATCCACGATGCGGGCCATCGAATAATCGTACGAAGTCAGCATGGCGATCTTCTCCCGGCGCTGCTTCATCTCCCACAGACGATACGTCGTGACCGCCCTCACTGTACTCTCTACTGACATAGCATTATATATTTTCAATTTTCGAATCGGGAAACCTCCGGATATTCCTCCTTTTCCCTCCGGTAAACCGGGGCAAATTTAGCGCTTTGGCCGGATTTGCCAAAAAAAGTTCCACAAAACGACTCCTCCAGCCACCGAAACGTTCACCGAATGTTTGGTTCCGGCCTGCGGAATCTCGATTGCCCCGTCTGCCGCATCCACGACCTCCTGCGCCACGCCGTCCACCTCGTTACCGAACACCAGGGCGTATTTCTGCCCCGGTCGAGGCCGGAATTCATCCAGCATGACGGCTCCTTCGACCTGCTCCACGACGTAAATGAGATACCCCTGCGCACGCAGCGCAGCGATGCAGTCGGTCGTCGCGGCGAAATAGTCCCACGCAACGGTCAGCTCGGCTCCGAGCGCCGTCTTGTGGATCTCCCGGTTGGGCGGGGTGGCGGTG
>USLP01000236.1 GCA_900555525.1 uncultured Eubacteriales bacterium | reverse complement strand
GCAGAGCGATAAGAGAAGCAGCCGCACCCTTAAGCAGCCAGTACACAACGGTAAAGCCGCATATTTCGCCTGGCTTGCGCCTAAACGTTTCAAAAGCCTTTTTAAACATATTTTTAATCATATCCCTCTACCGTCCTTTCCGAAATATCATATCAATTAATATATAACCTGCATTTCTCGTTTTTCGCCCAAAAAGCCGATGCCCAAAACCTGCGGTCCTGCATTAATCGAAATACAAGCGCCTATGTTTGTGCAGTCTATCGGGTTCTTTTTAAGTTCCGCTTTCGCAAGCTTTTTAAATTCCTTAAATTCCTTTTCATTATCGCCCGTAACAAGCGTGTAAACTCCATCGGAGCCAATACGCTCTTTTGCGATTTCTATAAGATTTTCCATAGCCTTGGGAATACTGCGCACCTTCTGCGCCGTAACGGATTCGCCTGCCGTAAGACATATTATCGGCTTAATGCCCAAAAGCTCGCCCGCAATTGCCGCCGCCTTTCCGATACGTCCCGAATGTTTTGCATATTTAAGTTCAAACGTTGTAAAATATAATTCGAAGCGTGAAAACCAGTCCTCAAAAAATTTGAGAACCTCGTCTATATCGCCGTTTTTCGAGGCAAGCTCCGCCGCATGCTTAACCGGGTAGCCGTAGCCGTTTGTATAAGTAAGTCCGTTTATTATATGAATACCGACTTTTGCGTCGGGATATTCTCCCATAAACTGCATACGTGCCGTGAGCGCGCTTTGGAAAGTAGACGAGCCGTTTTGGTTTATCGGCACTATAACAATATGCTCATAGCCCTCATTATACAGGTTTATTATTGTTTCAAGGTATTCAAAGGGCGTAACTTGCGAATGAGTGGGGATAGATTCCGCTTCCGTAAGCATTTTATAGAAATCCTCTTTGGAGAAATCATAGCCCTCTTTATATTCCTTTTCACCCATAAGTACCTTAAACGGAAGAAGAAGAATATCAAGTGATTCCGCCTCTTTTATAGTAATGTCCGAAGCTGTATCCGAAACAATTTTTATCTTTTGCATATAAGTACATTCCTTTCGATGTAGGAGACAAAATATCTCCGATTATTACCATTATAATATAAAATAAAAAAAATATCAATATTTTTTTGAAAAAATATTGTATTTTTAGAAAAAATGTTTTATAATGATAGGAAGCGGTAACAGAACCGACAGCTTTTTTGCGGAGGTGCAGTGTGGATAAATTTGTTATAAAATCAGATATGAAGCCCAAGGGCGACCAGATAAAAGCTATAGACGCTTTGGCGAAGGGTGTGCTTCGGGGCGACAAAAATCAAACTCTGCTCGGCGTAACGGGTTCGGGAAAAACCTTTACAATGGCGAACGTTATAGAGCGTGTGCAGAAGCCTACGCTGATTTTGGCGCACAACAAAACGCTTGCCGCACAGCTTTGCAGTGAGTTTAAGGAATTTTTCCCCGATAATGCCGTGGAATTTTTCGTATCATATTACGATTACTATCAGCCCGAAGCGTATCTTCCGCAGACTGATACGTTTATCGAAAAGGATTCGCAGGTGAACGATGAAATAGATAAACTCCGCCACAGTGCGACGACGGCGCTTTTTGAACGTAAGGACGTTATAATCGTTTCCTCCGTTTCGTGCATATACGGTCTCGGCGACCCCGAGGACTATTCCGATTTGTGCGTTTCTCTGCGTGTCGGCATGGAAAAGGACAGAAACGAGGTTTTGAAAAAGCTTACCGAAATTCAGTATGAAAGAAATCAGATAGATTTTCACCGAGGAACGTTCAGAGTAAACGGCGACGTCCTCGATATATTCCCGTCAAATACAAACGAAACCGTTTTGAGAGTTGAATTTTTCGGAGACGAAATAGACAGGATAACGGAAATAAATCCGATAACGGGAGAGGTTAAGGGTGAACGCAGTCATATTGCGGTTTTCCCCGCTTCTCACTATGCGACCTCGTCGGAAAAAACGAAAAGGGCGATTATATCCATAGAAGAAGAAATGAAAGAGCGCGTCGAATATTTCAAGGCGCACGATAAGCTTATCGAGGCGCAGAGAATAGAACAGCGCACGATGTACGATATGGAAATGCTCCAAGAAGTCGGCTTCTGCCAGGGAATTGAGAATTATTCAAGACATATAAGCGGTCGTGCGCCGGGAAGCGCACCATTTACGCTCTTAGACTATTTCCCCAAGGATTTTCTTCTTATCGTGGACGAAAGCCATGTTACGCTTCCGCAGGTTAGGGGAATGTATGCAGGCGACAGAGCGAGAAAAACCTCGCTTGTGGATTACGGTTTCCGTCTGCCGTCCGCATTCGATAACCGTCCGCTTAATTTTGACGAGTTTACCGAGAGGATAAATCAGGCTATTTACGTTTCGGCAACACCGCAGGACTACGAAAAAAATCTGTCAACGCAGATTGTAGAGCAGGTTATACGTCCAACGGGACTTTTAGACCCGAAAATCGAGGTTAAGCCTACCGAGGGTCAGATAGACGATATTATTTCGCAGATTCATATGACGGTCGAAAAGAAAGAGCGTGTGCTTATAACAACGCTTACAAAGCGCATGGCGGAGGACTTGACGAAATATCTTACGGACGCAAAAATTCGTGTGCGCTATCTTCATTCCGATATTGATACAATGGAGCGTGTAGAGATCGTGCGCGATCTCAGAATGGGTGTATTTGACGTATTAGTTGGTATCAACCTCCTTCGTGAGGGACTTGACATTCCGGAGATCACACTGGTGGCTATCCTGGATGCAGATAAAGAGGGCTTCCTGCGTTCGGAGACATCGTTGATTCAGACGATCGGACGTGCTGCGAGAAACTCAGAAGGTCACGTTATCATGTATGCAGATATGATGACAGACTCCATGAAACGTGCGATCTCGGAGACAAATCGTCGTCGAAAGATTCAGGATGCTTATAATAAGGAACATGGGATCATACCGAAGACGATCCAGAAGAGTATCCGTGATCTTATTACAAATGAAGTCACAGAAGATAAACCGGTTGTGGATGCAGAGAAAGATATTGAATCCATGACAAAGAAAGAGCTGAAAGCAATGATCGATAAGCTGACAAAGAAGATGAACATGGCAGCCGCTGACCTGAACTTTGAAATGGCAGCGATCGTCCGTGATGAGCTGAAGAAGTATAAAGAAGCACTTCGGGACTATGATAAGTAGAAAATACAATACAGATCATGCTGTCGTACTAATTGAAAGTGTATAAACATGTATGATCATAATATTATTTGTTTGAATATTAGTTGTTAAACTAATATGAAAGATATCATTACTATTATGAAGTAAGCCTTATCCGAGGCCGGTACTTAAGTTGCGTTTTTTGCAACTTTATGTACCGC
>USLP01000235.1 GCA_900555525.1 uncultured Eubacteriales bacterium | reverse complement strand
GGCGTTATCGGTATGCTCGCTATGGGCGCGGGCGGTATGGACGTTGCAGTCGCTATGGGCGGCGGTACATATTATATAACATACCCTAAAATGGTAAGAGTAAACCTTACGGGGAAATTAAGTCCGTGGGTTGCTGCCAAGGACGTTATTTTGGAGGTTTTGAGAATAATGTCCGTTAAGGGCGGAGTAGGAAAGATTGTTGAATATGCGGGCGAAGGAGTTAAAACTCTTTCCGTTCCCGAAAGAGCAACCATAACGAATATGGGTGCAGAACTCGGCGCTACAACTTCGATTTTCCCGTCAGATGAAGTTACGAGAGAATTTCTCAAGGCACAGGGCAGGGAGGATGTTTATGTTCCGCTTTCCTCCGACCCGGACGCTGTGTATGATGAAGAAATCAATATCGATTTAAGCAAGCTTGAACCTTTGGCGGCTTGTCCCCATATGCCCGATAATGTAAAATCGGTTTCGCAAATCGGAAATCTCAAAATCGACCAGGTTTGCATAGGCTCGTGCACAAACTCGTCTTTGCTCGATATGATGAAGGTTGCCTATATCCTTAAGGGGAAAACGGTTCACCCCGATGTTTCGCTCTCGATAGCTCCCGGTTCAAAGCAGGTGCTTAATATGCTTGCCGAAAACGGCGCCTTGGGCATTATGATAGACGCAGGCGCAAGAATTTTGGAAAGTGCGTGCGGTCCTTGTATCGGAATGGGACAATCTCCCAATTCGGGCGGTATTTCGCTCCGTACGTTTAACCGTAACTTTGAGGGAAGAAGCGGTACGAAGGACGGACAAATTTATCTCGTTTCTCCCGAAATGGCGGCGGCTTCAGCGCTTACAGGCGTGCTTACAGACCCGAGAACTTTGGGCGATATGCCTGATTTTGAATTGCCGAAGAAATTCACGGTTCATGACAATATGATAGTTGAGCCCGTACCCGAAGCGGAAATGGACAAAGTTGAGGTTTTGAGAGGTCCTAACATAAAACCGTTCCCCGTAACAACTCCGCTTGCGGACGAAATAACGGCAGGCGTAAGCCTTAAGGTTACGGATAACATAACAACAGACCACATTATGCCCGCGGGCGCAAAGATTTTACCGCTTCGCTCAAATATACCCGAAATATCGAAATATTGCTTTAATGTGTGCGATGAAACGTTCCACGACAGAGCGCTCGAAATGGGAAAGAGCATAATTGTGGGCGGTGCAAATTACGGACAGGGTTCGTCGAGAGAGCATGCGGCTCTCGCGCCGCTTTATCTCGGAGTTAAAGCCGTTATAACGAAATCCTTTGCACGTATTCATGCCGCTAACCTTATAAATGCGGGAATTATACCGCTTACGTTTGAAAATGAGT
The DNA here is from genome assembly GCA_900555525.1 of uncultured Eubacteriales bacterium. GTDB lineage: Bacteria > Bacillota > Clostridia > UMGS1840 > UMGS1840 > UMGS1840. The sequence goes on along the minus strand of USLP01000235.1, from coordinate 2,025 downwards.
CCGATTATGATAAAATCGAGCAGGGCGACGAGCTTTCTATAGAAAACGTAAGAGAACAAATTGCATCGAGCGAAACGGTTACGGTTAAAGACGTAACAAAAGGCTTCACGTTTAATGCAAAGGCAGACTTCTCGAAACGTCAGAGAGATATGCTTCTTGCAGGCGGACTTTTGAACTATACAAAGCAAAATTCTTAAAATACGAAAGGAACGAAACAAAATGAGCAAAATAGAAATATCAAAAGAAAAATTTGAAAAAATAATCAAACAGCAGCTCGAAAGAGTTGAAAGAATAAACAACGCAGGAGATTTTAAGGATTTTACAAAGCTTGATAAAATCAAAATCGGCGTATGCGGCGGCGACGGCATAGGTCCGACAATAACGGCAGAGGGCCGGAAAATTCTCGAATATTTGCTAAAAAAAGATGTCGAATCGGGGAAAATCGTGTTTAAAACGATTGACGGACTTACCATAGAAAGACGTGCGGAGCTTAACAAAGCAATCCCCGACGATACGCTCGCGGAATTGAAATCATGCGATGTTATTTTGAAAGGCCCGACAACGACGCCTCGTAAGGGCGACCCGTGGCCTAACGTTGAAAGCGCAAACGTTGCAATGAGAAAAGAGCTTGACCTTTTCGCAAATGTAAGACCCGTTAAGGTTCCCGATCAAGGCATTGACTGGACATTCTTCAGAGAAAATACGGAGGGTTCGTATGCTGTCGGTTCATCGGGCTTTGAGGTTGATGATGATTTGGCAATTGACTTTTGCGTAACCACAACCGAGGGTTCGAGAAGAATCGCAAAAGCGGCTTTTGACTATGCAAGAGCAAACGGAAAAACAAGAGTTTCCGTTGTTACAAAGGCTAATGTTATAAAAACGACAGACGGTAAATTCTTAAGAATTGCCAACGAGGTTGCAAAGGATTATCCCGAAATACAGCTTGACGACTGGTATATAGATATTATGACGGCAAAGCTTGTTGACGAAAAGAGAAGAAAGGATTTTCAGGTTTTGCTGCTCCCCAACCTTTACGGCGATATTCTTACGGACGAAGCGGCTGAATTTCAGGGCGGCGTAGGTACTGCCGGAAGCGCAAACCTCGGTAAACAATATGCAATGTTTGAGGCTATCCACGGTTCCGCTCCCCGTATGGTAAAAGAGGGAAGAGCGCAGTATGCAGACCCCTGCTCGGTATTCAGAGCGTGCGTTATGCTCCTTAACCATATCGGATATACCACAGAAGCCTCAAAGCTTGAAAAAGCGCTTGACATCTGTATGTATACGGAAAAGAAGGTTAAGATTACGGGAAGAAGCGACGGCGCAACGTGTGCCGAATTTTCCGAATATCTTATGCAAACAATCGAAAAATTATAAAATAAAGAAAAAGGCGTGGTTATATCACGCCTTTTTCAGACCGCTGACTTCCTCTTTGTCAGCGGTCTGAGAGATATTAAAGCCTCTTTTTATTTATCAGTCGCCCAAAAAATCAAACGTATGTACAAAGTCCTGCGTGTATTTCGGCAAAACTGTCAATCTAACCGTGGTACAGCCGTACGGTACAAGCGTTATATCTGTTTCCTGTCCGAGATTTTCGGTTACAAAGCTTTTATCGGGAAGCTTCGGCGTAACGGTAAGATTTTCCGTTACCATTGTAGCGCCGCAGTCAAGCTGTTTTTGGTCAATACCTTCACCCGATTCACGGTCTAACGCACAAGTATTTTCAATTTCCTCCAAGCCCCAGTTTTTAAGCTCTCTCGCCTTTACGGTGATTTCTATGGGGTAATCGTTATCCCAAAACGGATTTTTTGTCGGTTCTTTTATTTTGATTACGGGTTTATCGTCATTTTCAAGACGTTTAACCGCATAGTTCCATTTTGATTTCGGGTAAATATTATAGGCAGGGAAGTCTTTGGTGGAACGTTTTTCCTTATCGTCTATAACTTCCTCGGAATCAATTTTCAAGGTCATAAGGAACGGACCGTAATTATAGTAAAAACCGCCGTTGGGAGCGTCAATCATTGT
>USLP01000234.1 GCA_900555525.1 uncultured Eubacteriales bacterium | reverse complement strand
TATTACGGAAAATTTGCCTTTTTAAACCATATTGGGTTTAGCTTCCGTGTGCCTTAATTGTTTAAAAAATTAAAATTCCCAAAATAAGTCCCAAAACATAAGCTGTTTCAATTATGCGTCCGCCGTACATTCTGTGTGCCTCATACAAAAGCTCAAAAATCAAAACGTAGAGCATGGAGCCTGCCGAAAACGCAAGCATCGTCCCCGTAAACATTTCGCTTATACCGCCCGCATACGCACCGAAGAGCGCACCCAATGCCGTCGGTATTCCGCCGAAAATTACCAGCATAATTATGGGAAATTTTTTAAGCCCTGCCGATATAACAGGCAGAGAAATTATAAAGCCCTGCGGAATATTGTGTAAAAGTATTGCGCCAAAAAACAAAAATGCCGATTTCAAATCTCCTCTTGACGCCATTCCCAAAACGAAGCCTTCGGGTATATTATGAAGCCAAAGATTTACAATCATAAGCATTCCCGTTTTCAAAAGAGCATTATCGCCGCCAAAATGCTTATCTGCCGCATAAGCGAACAAAAGACCGCACAAAATCACCAAAACCGATTTCAAAACTCCGCATTTATCTATCGCCGCGGGAATAAGCGAGAACGTAACTGCCGCCGTCATAAGCCCCGACGAAAATTCAAAAATCAAAGAAAAGAAAAGATTTTTATCGAGCGCGCGCCATGCGTCTTTTACGTATTTTTTCTTAAAGGCATATGCGCACCACGCACCGAAAAAGCCTATCCCTATCCCGAAAAAATCAGTCAGATAACCCAAAACCGCAGAAATATAAATATTATTCATATATCATTCTCCAAAAAATAAATTCTCATAGAAAATATATGAATAAATATGCCGATTATTACAAAAACTATAATCAGTTCGGCAGAAAATTCATAAGCTTAAGCTTATAAAACTCATTCGTAACGGTTTTTTTGTAGAGCTCGTCCATATTAAATTTACAATCGGGGGTAAGAACTATCATATCCCCGTCTATGCGCCGTGCATAGTTTAAGTTTATTATAACGTTTTTGTTTACTCTGATAAACGTATCGGTAAGCATTCTAACAACGCGGTAGTATGCAATGTCATCAGAAAAAAACGTACCGTCCGACATATAAATCTGTACGCTTTTTTCGTCATGCTTTACATATACCACATTCTCGACCGAAAGTTCTTTTTCCATTTCTCTCACATCCGTTTACAAACCCAATATACTCATTTTACTATATTTTACAATATTTTTGTGAAAATATCAAGACTTTTTGAGAAATTTTTTTATTTTTGTATTTTCCGCTCGTTTTTTACCCAAAAAAATAAAATTTGTAGGTTATACCGTACATAATTTTTTAAAATTCGGCAATAATGATTTTACGGGGGTGAAAAATACGCAGAACCTGGATTATGGAAAAAAAGTCAAAAATAAATACCAAGGAAACGAAACACGGTTTTCGGATTTTCCTTCAGCAAGTATCACAGAGTGTACCGGTCTTATACCGTCCGCTCCTAACGATGATAGCGAATATGAGGCATATTCCGAAATATACGGCTACGGACCGAAAACACCGCAAAAAAACAAATAAAGAAACGTAATATACGAAACGGAGAAACGCATGCTTAAAATAAAACGATACGTAAATAATGAATTTTATGAAAAAAACGACCTTTACAAAAACGAAATAAGCGACGATACCGTATACAAAATAATAAAAAACGTACAAGACAGAGTTAAAAAAGAATATGAGGAAAACCGAAATGACGGCTGAAAAGACCGCAATTTATGTCAGAGTTTCAACAGACGCACAACGTGAGGAGGGCTATTCCGTCGAGGCTCAAAAGGAGATGGCGGAGGCTTACGTCAAGTCAAAAGGAATAAAAAATTTTGAATTTTACGTTGACGGCGGCTTTTCGGGAAGCAATATAGAAAGACCTGCCCTAAAACAGCTCATAGAAGATGTGAAGCTGGGAAAAATAAATATGGTTGTCGTCTATAAGCTTGACAGGCTTTCGAGAAGCCAAAAGGATACCCTGTACCTGATTGAGGACGTTTTTAATCCGCACAATGTCGATTTTGTATCGATGAATGAGAGCATGGATACCTCCACCCCCTTAGGAAGACTTATGCTCGGAATACTTTCGGCATTTGCACAGCTTGAAAGAGAGAATATAAAAGAACGTACGAGAATGGGTATGAAGGAACGGGTAAAAAGCGGACTATGGCCGGGCGGCGGAAGGATTCCCTTCGGGTATGACTACGATAAAAAAACCGGTGTTCTTGTACCTAACAAGGACGCCCAATTGGTTAAAAAAGCTTATCGGCTGTATTCGGAGGGATATTCCACTGCAAAAATAGCAAAGCTACTCGGCTTAAAATATGAAAAGCTTGCATACCAGATTTTAAGAAGAAAATCAAACGCAGGCTATATCAGCTACAACGGCGAAGAATACAAGGGTATGCATGAGCCGATAATATCCGAAGAAACATACGAAAAAACGATGCGCCTTATGGAGGCTCGCTCGGATATACGGCGCAGAAATTCCGATTATCTGCTTACGGGGCTTATCGTATGCGGAAAATGCGGCGCAAAAATGCGCTATCAAAAATGGGGAAAGGATAAATGCAAAATTGTCTGCTATTCGCATGACAAAAGCAAGCCTCACCTCGTAAAAGATGAAAACTGCAATAATCCTCCGATAGATGCATTTTTGGTTGAAGACGCTGTGAAAGAGGATTTATTTTCATTTTCCGTAAAGAAAAAATCGGGCAAAATAAAAGAGGAAATTTTGAACGTTTCGGATATATTGAGAGAACGTCTAAGCGACGGCATAAAGAAACTGAAACGCTTGTACGGACTATACGCAAACGGTGATGACGACATACTTTTGGACGCTATAAACGAGCAAAAAGCAGAGATAGAAGAAATAAAGGAAAAGCTTAAAGAGGAAGAAAAGAAAAGCGAAAAAAGCAAAACGTCCGCCGAGGTCAAAAAAAAGCTTGAAACAATAGCCGACACATGGGACTATATGAAAAAAAGCGAAAAAAGAGCAGTCATATTGAGCGTTGTTGAAAGAATAGTAATAAACGAAGAAGAAATAAGCATATACTATAAAATATAAAGGAAAGGAACGGAAAAATATGAGAAGAAAAAGTATAGTAATAAATCTAAACGGAATCGTAAAAAAAGTTTCGCTCGGGCTTGCCGTAATATTCGCAGTTTCGGGAGCTTCGTATTTCGGGCTTCCCGAATACATAGCAAGAAAAATGGCTGCTGCCGTATTCGCCTCGGAAAGTGAAAACGGTGCGGATAATATTTCCGGCTTTTTTTCGCTCGACCCGAAAAAGGTATTAGCGGAAAAGACAATGTATACTCCGCAAAAAACAACAC
>USLP01000233.1 GCA_900555525.1 uncultured Eubacteriales bacterium | reverse complement strand
TTGAAGATATATTCGATTCGTTTTTCGGCGGCGGCTTTGGCGGAATGGGCGGAGGAACAAGAAGAAACGGTCCTCAAAAAGGCAGAAATCTTCAAAAATCCGTTACAATTTCATTTAAAGATGCGGCTTTCGGCATAGAAAAAGAAATTTCAATTACCAAAAATGAGAAATGTTCCGCCTGCGGAGGAAGCGGTGCGGAAAAAGGCACTTCGCCCGAAACGTGTCCTACGTGTAAGGGAACGGGTGAGGTTCGCCGTGTTCAGCGTACTCCGCTCGGCAATTTCCAGACTTCTTCGACGTGCCCGAATTGCGGCGGTACGGGTAAATTTGTAAAAACTCCGTGTAAGAAATGCGGCGGCTCGGGCTTGGAGAGAAAAACAAGAAAAATAAAGATTAAAATACCCAAAGGAATTGCGGACGGTCAGACAATGACCTTAAGAGGCGAGGGTGAACCGGGTAAAAACGGCGGTCCTAACGGCGATTTGTATTTGGAAATCAGAGTAACCTCGGATAAAATTTTCAAACGTGAAGGTTTTGACGTTTATATTGATTTGCCGATTACTTATGCCGAAGCGGCATTGGGCGCAAAAGTAACTGTTCCGACGCTTGACGGTAAGGTTGAATTTTCAATCCCGGAAGGAACGCAAAACGGTGCTAAATTCATGCTCAAAGGCAAAGGTATTCCGTATCTCCGCGGAAGCGGACGCGGCAATCAGTATGTTGTCGTAAAGGTTGAAATCCCCAAAAAGCTCAACGCAAAGCAAAAAGCATTGCTTAAGGAATTTGACGCCGCTTGCGAAGAATCAAATCACTCCGCGAGGAAATCCTTTTTAGATAAAATTAAAGGACTGTTTTAAAACCAAAAGAACCGCTGAAAATCAGCGGTTCTTTTTATTTTCCTATTTATCTGTTAGGTTTTTCAATGCTTTGGCAAAATCGGTGAGGTATGAATTTTCATAATCCTCGATTTTTCCGTTGTCGCATGCTTCGGCAAGATTGGGGTCAATCGGGATTTGAGACGAGAGCGGTATTGCGTGAGCCAAAGCGATTTTTTCAATGTCGCTTTTTCCAAAAATATAATGCTTTTTGTCGCAGTTATCACATACAAAGTATGACATATTTTCAACGATACCCAAAACGGGGATATTCATCATGTCAGCCATTTTTACAGCCTTTTCCACAATCATTCCGACAAGCTTCTGCGGAGACGTTGCGATTACGATTCCGTCAAGCGGTATTGACTGAAATACCGTAAGTGGCACATCGCCCGTTCCCGGAGGCATATCAACAAAAAGATAGTCAACGTCAGACCAAATTACCTCGCTCCAAAACTGTTTAACAGTTCCCGAAATAACCGGACCTCTCCATACAACGGGGTCTGTTTCGTCAGGCAGAAGAAGATTGACCGACATTATCTCGATGCCTTTTTCCGTCTTTGCAGGGAATGCGCCAAGCTCCGTGCCCGTAATTTCCTGCTTTACACCAAATGCTTTGGGAATAGACGGACCGGTTATATCAGCGTCCAAAATTCCGCAGTTAAGTCCGAGTTTATTCATCTCAACAGCCAAAAGCGAGGTAACAAGCGACTTGCCGACACCGCCTTTACCGCTGACAACACCTATTACTTTTTTTATATTACTGAGTTCGTTCGGCTTTTCCAAAAAGCTCTGCTTTTCATTGCAGCTGCTTTTGCACGAATCACAGTTATGATTACAATTTTCACTCATAATTCATCTTCCTTTCTCCAATAATTATAGCAGACTCAGCTTTAAATGTCAATAATTTATTTCAAAATATGTGAATTTTAACGGTATGCAAGCACAAATTTTTAAATTTAAATTATAAAAGCGAAAATTTCTCTCCAAAGAATTGATTATTCGGTTTTTTTGTACTATACTGAATAACGAGGTGTTTTTTATGTGGATTGTATTTGCGGTTTTGTCTGCGTTTTTTGCGGGGATAACCGCGGTTTTATCAAAGGTGGGTATAAAAAACGTAAATTCAACCTTGGGAACGGCTATCCGTACTTTTGTTGTTCTTATCATGGTTTGGGTTGTTGTGTTTTACACAAAGAGTACGGACGGAATAAAGAATATAACGGCGAAGGATTATATTTTTCTTGTGCTTTCGGGCATTACAACAGGGCTTTCGTGGCTGTGTTATTACAAGGCTTTGCAGGAAGGCCCTGCAAGCGTGGTTGCACCAATCGATATATTGAGCATACTTGTAACCATTATTTTTTCCTACGTTGTTTTAAAAGAAAAGCTTGACAAAAAATCTTTGCTTGGGCTTATTATGCTTGCAGGCGCCACACTCCTTTTATTGGTTTGATAAAAAATACCGAAACAAACGAAAAAACAGCGTTTTTTCTCTCTGCTGGATAGTATGTGCTAAAATTTTCGGATTTAATTAGGCACACTACCGTGTACCCAAACCTCCTTTCATATGTATTTGCACACTTTTTTATAAAAATTTCCGAACAAATAAAAAAGTGTGCGGCAAGCCACACACCGAAAAACGCATGGCTTAATGCTGCAACACATTTTCATATTATCAGTATGGTATATGAAATAAAGCCTGCGCTTTTACCAAGCACAAACATACTGATAATATCATATTCAAATGTGTTGCAATAAAATTATAACATATGTTCCCTGATTTGTCAACTTTTTTGAACGAAATTTTGCACAAACCCACGGAGAATGCACGTAAAATCCCGTAGGGGCGGATATTATCCGCCCGAAAACAAAAAATAAGGAAGAATGAAAAATGAAAAGATTAAACGCGCTTTTTTTGGCGTTTATTCTGTCGCTTTCGCTTTGCTCCTGCTCCAACGAGACGGCACAGGAAACTGTTTCAAAAATCGCCGAAACAGCATCGGAGCAATCCCAAAGCACGGATATACCGCCCGAAAATGCGAAAAAAGAAGAAAACGAAGCGGAACCGGTAAATCTGCCGAAAGCATCGGGTGAGCTTGACGTTCACTTCATAGATGTAGGTCAGGCAGACAGCGCATTACTCGTCTGCGGTGATGAAACAATGCTGATTGACGGCGGAAACGTTGCCGATTCGAGCGTCATAGTTACATATCTCAAAAACCTCGGTCTTTCGCACCTTAACTATATGATTTGCACTCATGCGCATGAGGATCATGTCGGCGGACTTTCGGGACCGCTGCACACCGTTTCTGTTGACGAGGTTTACGCTCCCGAAAAGGAATCGTCAAGCAAAGCATATACGAATTTCAAAAAGGCGGCGCTTTCTCAGGTTTCCGAAATCAAGCATCCGAAGCCGGGCGACAAGCTAAGCCTTGGCGGAACACAGATAACATTTTTTGCGCCCGTAAAAGCATATGACGATTTAAACAACACTTCAATTGTTTTAAAGGCAGTATTCGGAAAAA
>USLP01000232.1 GCA_900555525.1 uncultured Eubacteriales bacterium | reverse complement strand
GAACAAGCGCCCAGTTGTACTCCTTTGAGCTTATAAGAGAGCCGATAAAATTACCCGCCGGCATAAATCCGACATTTACACCTGTTAAAAACAGGACAAGACCGATATATGTATAAATCGTTCCAATCGCTATCTTAATTATTCTCCTTCTGTTTATGCTTTTGACAAAAAGCTGAAAAAGCATAAAAAGCGCCATAACGGGAAGAAGCCCGATTGCAACCTCTTTTAAATACACGGGAAAGCCGTACGCAAATTGTCTGCCAACCTCCTTGGAATCCGAAATATACGGTATGGAAAACGGCTCGTATACTATATTTGTATTTTTCAAAACGATGCCCATTATAAGGACGGAAAGTATGGGACCTATACTGCAAAGAGCGACAAGACCGAAGTTGCTTTCCTCGGAATATTTTTTCTTGGCAGAAGCCATACCGATACCGAAAGCGATTATAAACGGTACTGTTACGGGACCCGTAGTTACACCGCCCGAATCGAACGCAACGGCAAGAAATTCTTTTGGTACAAAAAACGAGAGTATAAACACAAATGAATAAAATATTATAAGAAGCTTCCGAAGTGAAATGTCATAAACATCTCTCAAAACGGAAACCGCAAGAAAAATCCCGACACCCAGCGCAACGGTAAGCACAATAACAATATCGGGAACGGCAGGCACCTGCTTTGCCAAAACCTGCAAGTCAGGCTCCGAAACAGTTATTGCCGAACCGATTATAAAGCAGACAAAGAGCGTTGCCAAAAGCTTTTTCGACTTTGCAAGGCTTCGCCCCGTTTCGCTCCCCATGGTCATCATCGACATATCCGTTCCGAGCGAGAAAAATCCCATTCCGACGGTAAGCAGCACTGCGCCCAATATAAACAGGATAAGCGTTCCCGTCGGCATCGGCGACAATGTAAAGCTCAAAATAAGCACAATAACCGTTATGGGAAGAACGGAGGACACAGATTCTATAATTTTTTCTTTAAGCTGTTCCTTCATAGCTACCTCCTTTGATTGCCTCCGACATGGTTTTTCCGAGTGCGTCATGTATAACAAGGTCAGCCGTGCGGTCATATTCCGTGGGGGTTTTGTTTATGAGGACAAGCTTTTCGCCGCCGAAATACCGTATAAGCCCTGCGGCAGGATAAACGGTCAGCGATGTGCCGCCGACAATTAAAAGCTGTGCGTTTTGTATAGCTTTTACCGCACCTTCCACAATATCGTTATCAAGCCCCTCTTCATAAAGCACGACATCGGGCTTAACAATACCTCCGCATTTATCGCACCTCGGAATACCCGTTGAATTTATGATTTTATCAAGTCCGTAAAAGGTTTTGCAGTTCATACAGTAATTTCTGTGAACGCTTCCGTGAAGCTCAAAAACGTTTTTGCTCCCCGCAAGCTGATGAAGCCCGTCGATATTCTGCGTAACGATTGCTTTTAATTTTCCTCTTTTTTCAAGTTCGTACAGTGAAGTATGGAGCAAATTGGGAAGAACATCGGGAAAAATCATTTTATCACGATAGAATTTATAAAACTCCTCGGTATTATTCATAAAAAATGTATGAGACAATATCACTTCGGGCGGATAATCGTATTTTTGGTTATAAAGTCCGTCAACGCTCCGAAAGTCCGGTATTCCGCTTTCCGTAGATGCGCCTGCACCTCCGAAAAAAACGATATTGTCATATTTTTTTATCCATTCCTTAAGCATATCATTTTCTCCCCCCAAAAACTCTTTTTGTATATTATATCATAAATCTGAATATTTTTCAATAGTTTTCGGATTTTTTCCGCATTTTTTTATCCCGACATATAAAATGTATAATGTTTTTGACGTAATTCAAAGTATATTGTAAAAATTGCATAAATATACTTATTTCGCTTGAAAATATCAAAAAAATGTGCTACAATATAATAAATAAATAAAAAACGGAGGAAAAATATGAATTTTAATTTGGAAAATCTGCGTAAGGACGAACAGCTTCCGCTTATTTTGGGGCAGCTTTATTCGCAGTTCGGTTACAAAAAATTCAAAATGGAAAAATTTGAAGAATATGATTTTTATGCAAAAAACAAGGACTATTTAAAAAGCCATAAGCTCATAACTTTTCCGAACTCCGAGGGTAAGCTTGTTGCGCTTAAGCCCGATATTACCTTAAGCATCATAAAAAATGCAAAAACAAACGGCAAAACAGCCGAAAAAAGATATTACACCGAAAGCGTTTACCGTGTTTCAAAATATACGGGCGAATTTACGGAAATTTCGCAGACGGGTCTGGAATATCTCGGCAAAGTTACGGAAAACACAATTGCGGAGGTTATTTCCCTTGCCTCGAGAAGCATGGCGGTAATTGGGGAGGACTATGTTTTAAGCATTGCAAGCGCAGATTTCTTATCGGCTTACATATTTGAGGTTTGCGATAATGATTACGCATACTTTTTTGAAATTTTAGACGCATTCCCCATAAAAAACGAAGCGGTTATAGATTCGCTTTACGAACGGGACGCACTTACGGAGGACGACGCCGAAAGTCTTAAAAGACTTATGAAAATCTATGGCAATCTCTATGACTGCCTGCCTGAGCTTTCGGAATTTGTAATAGATGAAACCACCGAACAGGAATACAAAAAGCTCAAGAGAATAGCGAATATTTTTCACGGCATCGAGTTTGACAAACATCTTATGCTTGATTTTTCAATTGTCGAGGATATAGTTTACTACAACAGTATTGTTTTTCAGGGATATGTAAAAAACGTTCCGCACTGTGTGCTTTCGGGCGGTCAATATGACAGCCTGCTCCGCCGTATGGATAAGGAAAATATAAACGGAATCGGATTTGCGGTCTATCAGGAGGATTTGGAGCGTTACATAAAAAAACATAAAAAAGTATCGTTTGACACAATGATTTTGTATAACGAAAAAAGCGATTTTAAAACGCTCAACAGCGTTATAGATGAGCATATAGGGAGCGGAAAAACATTTTTCGTCGAAACATACATTCCCGAAAAATATACTTTTGATAAAATCATTAAAATTGACGGAAAAAGCATTTGTGAGGTGAATAAACATGATTAATATAGCGCTTCCCAAAGGACGGCTCGGCAACAAGGTTTTTTCGCTTTTGGAAAAAATCGGATACGGCTGTGAGGGATTTTTTGAAGATAACAGAAAGCTTGTTTTTGTAAGCGAAGAAAACGGTGTAACATATCAGCTTATAAAGCCGTCGGACGTTGGAGTTTATGTTGAAAGAGGCGTCTGCGACATAGGAATTGTCGGAAAGGACGTGCTTTTGGAATCCATGCCCGACGTATATGAGCTTTTGGATTTGAAGCTCGGCAGATGCACAGTCGCAATTGCGAAAAAAAACGGCTATGAACCGAACCCAGAATCGGTTTTGAAGGTTGCGACCAAA
>USLP01000231.1 GCA_900555525.1 uncultured Eubacteriales bacterium | reverse complement strand
AACCAAAGAGGCGTGCCGCTCGCAGGATCGTATGCGTTTGACGAGAACCCCGCCAACTTTGAAAACTACCTTAAAAAGGCTCTCAAGATAATTCCCGCAAATTTGCCGAGATAAGTTTCAGTACGAAACAGAGTCTTCAAGATTCATAAAAACATTGCATATTTCGCAGAGATATGCAATGTTTTTTGGTTTATATGCGCACATTCTAAAAAACACATGGCTTGTGGTAAAAAACACAAGCCATTTATTTTAAAATACAAGGCACATATTTCAAAATATGTGCCTTGTGTTTTTAGCCTTTTCAAGTTTCTGATTAACAGCAACTTACAAAACCTTCCAAAAATCATTTATCTTTTTGGTTTTCAGACATTTGCAGAAAAACTGCACGGAACACTGCCTAAACGAATACTTATGCACTCTCGCTCTTTCGGCAGTTCATGAGTTCGTAAATCTCTTTCGTGTCGGCAGGAGTTAACGGATAGAAATTTCCCACGGGATTGCCCTTGTGGGCATGCAGGCTCTTTACGAGCAAATCGATGTCGGGATTCTCAACGCCCAACTCCGCAAGCGTTACGGGCATCCCTATGGAACGGAGGAATGCTTTGAAACGCGAAATTCCCTCGAGCGCATCGCTTTTGTCGTTGCCCGAACGTTCCACACCCCACACCGTGTGAGCCAACTTGGCTATCTTCTTAACGTTGTGCGATGCCATGAAAGTTTGATATGCAGGCGAAACAACCGCCAAGCCCGCTCCGTGTGTAACTCCATAGATTGCGCTCAGCTCATGTTCGAGAAAATGCGACGTCCAATCCTCCACAACTCCCGTACCGCAGATTCCGTTGTGCGCAAGTGTGCCGCTCCACATGAGATTTGCCCTCAAATCATAATTTTCCGGCTCGGCAAGCACTCGGGGAACCAAATCAATTATAGTGCGAAGCAAAGCCTCCGAAACATTATCGGTGAGTTCCGTGGCATTGGTATTGTTGAAGTAACGTTCCAATATGTGCGCCATCATGTCAGTGGCTCCCGCCGCCGTCTGATAGGGCGGAAGAGTGAAAGTAAGCTCCGGATTCATGAGCGCGAACCTCGGGCGCAGAACCTTAGGCGTTTTCAAACTAATCTTTTGCAATCCGTCGAGCTTAGTAATCACACTGTTTCCCGAACCTTCACTACCTGCTGCGGGAATTGTAAGCACCACGCCCACGGGCAAAGCCTTTCGGAGCGTTTCCTTTCCCGCCCAGAAGTCCCAGAAATCGCCATCGTAAACAACGCCTGCCGCCATAGCCTTTGCGGCGTCTATCGGCGAACCGCCTCCCAATGCGACAATCCAGTCGGGCTCAAATTCCCTCATCATTTCCGCCCCCTTTAAAACCGTTTCAACGGACGGGTCGGGCTCGGTTCCCTCAAAGGTTTTAACCTCCATGCCTGCCTCGTGCAAAAAATCCTGCGTTTTTTTCAAAAATCCGTATTTCTGCATAGAGCTTCCGCCTGTAACTATAAACGCACGCTTTCCTTCGAGCGTTTTTAAGGTTTCGAGCGAGCCTGCTCCGTGATATATGTCTCTCGGTATCGTAAATCTTGCCATAATTTTTCACTCCCACAAATATTTTCTGTTATAGTATATCCTATGATGAAAAATTTTATAACAGCAATATTGTGTTAAAAAAGAGCAAGATTATTCATTGACTTTTACCCAAAAAAAGTGTATAATAGTAAAAAAAGACCAAACGAAAGGAATGGTAACTATGAATAAATTTTCAATAGGCGCAATTGTTGAATCGTTTTGCCTTGATACAAAAGACGCAATAAAAAAAGCGGCGGCTTTGGGCGTTGACGGTTTGCAGATGTATTGTACAAAAGGGGAGAACGCTCCCGAAAACATGACGGACGAAAAAGCAAGCGAGCTTTTGAAATTCGTCCGTGATAACGGTCTTATCTTCTCGGCTATATGCGGAGATATGGGAATGGGATTCGGCAATAAAGAAAAAAATCCCGAATTAATCGAAAAATCAAAGAGAATTATGGATTTGGCGAAAAAGCTTGATTGTAATATCGTAACAACGCATATCGGTGTTGTTCCCGCCGACAAAAATCACGAACGCTATAAAATTATGCAGGAGGCTTGCTTTGAATTGAGCCGCTATGCCGACAGCATAGGCTCAAAATTCGCAATCGAAACGGGTCCCGAAAAATCCGAGGTATTAAAAGGCTTCCTCGACTCTTTGGGTTCAAAGGGCGTTTCCGTAAATCTTGACCCCGCAAACCTCGTTATGGTTGCGGGCGACGACCCCGTTAATGCGGTGCATAATCTTAAGGATTATATCGTACATACTCACGCAAAGGACGGCATAATGCTGCAAAAAGGCAATCCCGAATACATCTACGGCGTCGTTCATCCCGTTCCGGCTGAATTCAGCGGCATAAAATATTTCGAGGAAGTACCTTTGGGTACGGGCGGAGTGGATTTCCCGAAATATCTCGAAGCGCTTTCGGAAATCGGCTATAACGGATTTTTGACAATCGAAAGAGAATGCGGCGACACGCCCGAAAAAGATATAGAAACAGCTGTTAGCTTCTTAAGGAGAATAATAGGATGAGATTAATACTTTGCGATAATTACGAAGAACTTTCTTTTAAAGCGGCGCGCCTTGTGGAAAGCCAGCTTCTTTTAAAACCCGATTCCGTCCTCGGTTTGGCGACGGGTTCAACTCCTGTGGGATTATATCAAAACCTTATAAAAATGTACGAAAACGGCGATATAGATTTTTCACAGGTTACAACCTTTAATCTGGACGAGTATTACCCAATAAGCGGAGACAACGTCCAAAGCTATAAATATTTTATGAATGACAAGCTGTTTTCACATATTAATATCAATAAGAAAAATACGTTTATTCCAAACGGAGAAACTAAAGACCCCGAAAAGGAATGCAAGCAGTATGAAGAATTAATCGAAGAACACGGCGGAATAGATTTGCAGATTTTGGGAATAGGCAACAACGGTCATATCGGCTTTAACGAACCCGATTCAAACCTTAATACCGTTACGCACGTAACAAGCCTTACCGAAAGCACAATACAGGCAAACTCAAGATTTTTCGATAAATTCGAGGATGTTCCCAAGCAGGCTATAACCATGGGAATAGCTTCAATCCTAAAATCGAGAAAAATCATACTTTTGGCAAGCGGAAAAAGCAAAAGCGAAGTAATTTCCGAGCTTTTGACAGAGGGCATCAACACAAACCTCCCGGCAACCATGCTCAAGGTTCACCCCGACGTTGTCTTAATCTGCGACAAGGAAGCCTACGGAAAAGAATTGTAAAACATAAGTTTTTTATGCGCTGACATCACGTTGGCGCATTTTTTATTTTAAAGGGAGGAAGATTGCAATAAAAATCTTGAACTTGCATTAAAAGCCTTTGAAATCTATGAC
>USLP01000230.1 GCA_900555525.1 uncultured Eubacteriales bacterium | reverse complement strand
GCAGGTATCGGCGCTCTGTCCTCGTTTACTCCCTTATCGGAAAGTATGATTATGTTATAGCCGTTTTCGATTGCGATGTCCGCCGCCTCGAATACGCTTTCGCAAGCCTCCGTCATATCGTTTTTGTGATTTACGTTAAACAAAATCGGTACGGTTATCGACTTGTAGCCGTCTATATCAATCGTTTTAAGCTTCATAAGCTCCTCGTTTGAAAGTATCGGCGACGCCGCTCTTATTCTCTTGCAGTTCTTTTCCGACGGCTCCAAAATATTCGCTTCTCCGCCCAGAAGAATGTTGGAAGAGGTTATAATCTGCTCTCTTATTGCGTCTATCGGCGGATTTGTTACCTGTGCGAAAAGCTGCTTGAAATAGTTGTAAAGCGGCTGGGGGTGTTCGGAAAGTATCGCAAGCGAGGTATCTATACCCATTGCGGAAATCGGGTCGTCGCCTTTTTCCGCCAGGCTTTTTAAAGTGTTTGAAATATCTTCCCATGTATATCCGAAAGCCTTTTCCTGCGTTAAGAGCGACTCTTCTTTATCAGAATCGTTATATCTGTTTGCAAACATATTTTCAAGCTCAACGGAACGCTTTACGGCAAGCTCTTTCATGTGCTTGTCGGCTTTGTCTATTATTTCGTGAACGAGGTCATGCCAGCTTTTCGGCTTAACGCTTTCGTTTACGGATAAATCGGAAAGCTCCGTAAGGTTTTTGGAAACCCATTCTTTATAGGGGCGCTTTCTTGCCTCTGTAAGCTTAAGCTCCTCATCGTCTATAATTCTTCCTTCTTTTGTATCGATAAGAAGCATTTTTCCGGGGTGAAGTCTTTCTTTTTTCAAAATCATTTCGGGCGGAATATCCACAACTCCGACCTCGGACGAAAGTATAACCCTGTCGTCTGTCGTTATATAGTATCTCGACGGGCGAAGTCCGTTTCTGTCAAGCGTTGCGCCTACGCATACGCCGTCCGTGAAAGCTATCGCCGCAGGGCCATCCCACGGCTCCGTCATACATGAATTGTATTCATAAAAGGCTTTTTTCTCATCGCTGATTGCATCGTCGTTTTCCCACGGTTCGGGAATAGCCATCATAACGGCATTGGGGAGCGAATATCCCGAAAGCGTAAGAAACTGAAGATAGTTGTCGAGCATTGCGGAGTCCGAGCCGTCCTCGTTTATGACAGGGAAGACCTTGTTTAGGTCGTCGCCGAAGTATTCGGAAGAGAACATCGCCTCTCTTGCTTTTTCCCAGTTTACGTTTCCTCTTATCGTATTGATTTCTCCGTTATGCACTATAAATCTGTTAGGATGCGCTCTTTCCCAGCTTGGGAAAGTGTTTGTGCTGAATCTTGAATGAACGAGCGCAATTGCCGTTTTCATGTCGGCGTCCTTTAAGTCAAGATAAAACTCGCTTACCTGGTCGGGCGTGAGCATACCTTTATATACAAGCGTTTTGGAGGAAAGGCTTGAGAAATAGAAATATCTGTCCTCCGAATTTTTGCAGTAGCGTATTTCTCTTTCAGCACGCTTACCTATAACAAAAAGCTTTCTTTCAAAATCTATATTTTCTTTTATGTCCTTGCTTTTTTCGATAAATATCTGGCAGATGTGAGGCATTGCCTCTTTGGCTGACTTTCCTATACAGTCGCTGTATACGGGAACGTCTCTTATGCCGATAAGCGTCTGACCCTCCTCGGCAATTATCTTTTTAAGCTTTTTCAAGCTTTCTTCCGCCGTATCGGAATCGGGAGACAGAAATAACATTCCCACACCGTAGTCTCCTTTTTCGGGAAGCGAAATACCGTCGCAGGCGCATACCTTCTTCATAAACGTATGCGGCATCTGTATGAGTATGCCTGCGCCGTCGCCCGTATCGGGGTCAGCGGCCACACAGCCTCTGTGGGTAAGCTTTTTCAAAATTCCTATTGCATCGGTAATCATACCATGCGTTGCCTCACCCTTCAAACTGCATATAAAGCCTATTCCGCAGGCGTCATGCTCGAATTTCGGGTCATATAAGCCTTGCTTCTGGGGTAAACCGTTGTACTTCATACCAAAAACCTCCATATATACTTAATAAAAAAAGGACAGCTTCAAAAAGCAGATTTTTCTCCGCCCCTTGACGCCGTCCTTGCCGTCTTTTAGTATTATACAACATAATTTTTCATTTGTCAACAGTTTTTAAGAAAAAAATGAAATTTTATTTTAGGGTATTTCATTTTTGTCTTTATATATAATATAAATGTAATGAAAAATTGAATATTTTTGCAAGAAGTTTTAAAAATATTGCATTTTTTTAAAAAATTTCAAAAAAACTATTGACAAATGAAAATAAGTGTGCTATAATATCAACTGTAATCAGCAAAGGCGCTGTGGATAAGGTTTTGTCCGCAGCGCTGTTTACATATTAAGGACTTTTTAAGTACTTAAATTTTGTAAAAAAACATATTATATATTAAAAATGAGAGGTGGACAAAATGAGCAAGATACCCGAATTGTTCGGAAGCTTGGTTTTTAATGAAACAACCATGAAGGAGCGTCTTCCGAAAGACACTTACAAGGCTCTTAAGAAAACAATCGAAGACGGAAAAACATTGGATTTATCCGTTGCCAACGTTGTTGCAAACGCAATGAAGGATTGGGCGATTGAAAAAGGCGCAACGCATTTCACACATTGGTTCCAGCCTATGACGGGCGTTACGGCAGAAAAGCATGACAGCTTTATTTCTCCCTCCGCTGACGGAAACGTTATCATGGAGTTTTCGGGAAAAGAGCTTATAAAAGGCGAGCCTGACGCTTCGAGCTTTCCTTCGGGAGGTCTAAGAGCAACGTTTGAGGCAAGAGGCTATACCGCATGGGATCCGACATCATACGCATTCATAAAAGACGGTACGCTTTGTATTCCGACAGCTTTCTGTTCGTACGGCGGCGAGGCGCTTGACAAAAAAACTCCGCTTTTGCGTTCTATGGAAGCTATCAACAAGCAGGCGTTAAGAGTTTTGAGAGCATTGGGAGATACGGAAACGAAAAATATCAAGACGACCGTAGGACCCGAACAGGAATACTTCCTTATAAGAAAAGAAGATTACGAAAAACGCATGGATTTGCGTTATACGGGAAGAACGCTTTTCGGCGCAATGCCTCCTAAGGGACAGGAAATGGAAGACCATTACTTCGGCATTATCCGTCCGCAGGTTTCCGCATTTATGAAAGAGCTTGACGAAGAGCTTTGGAAACTCGGTGTTTTGGCAAAGACAAAGCATAACGAGGTTGCTCCCGCACAGCACGAGCTTGCTCCGATATTTGCTACGACAAATATTGCTACCGACCATAACCAGCTTACAATGGAGCTTATGAAGAAGATTGCCGACAAGCACGGTCTTGCGTGTCTGCTTCATGAAAAGCCCTTTGACGGTATAAACGGAAGCGGTAAGCATAACAACTGGT
>USLP01000229.1 GCA_900555525.1 uncultured Eubacteriales bacterium | reverse complement strand
CGACTGTGCTGTTGGGATTTTCGGAAAACAGCTCTTTTGACTTTTTAATACGATATTGTATCAAATACTTCATAGCGCTTATTCCGAACGTTTCCTTGAAAGCGCCGCAGAATCGGTATTTGGTAAGCTTTGCAATGCCTGCAAGTTCGTCAAGCGAAACTGCGGATTTATAATTTTTTTCTATATATTCCAAAACAGGCAAAAAGCGCTGCCTTTTTACTCCGACAGGGTTATTATGCTTATTCTGTGCCGTTTTTAATATATATGAATAGAGAACTGCCGAATTGTTTTCATCATAAAACTTATCGGAATTTTCCGCACTTCTCACCATGCTTTTAAACATATTTTCCTGCTCGGGCATATTTTCAACAGAAAATGTATCGGTTCCGCCCTGCGTAAGCTGATTAAACAGACTGTCCGCCGCAAAGCCGTCAAAAATCACCCAATAATTTTTATAATCCTCGCTTAAAGAATAATAGCTATGCGGCACATTCGGACGAAAAATAAAGCAATCACCCTCATAAAGGTTTACGGTTTTACCGCCCGATGTGAAAACTCCTCTGCCTTTTGCAACATACGAAATCTGATAATTACACAATCCGTTTGTCCTGTCTATGGCTTCCTTTTTCTGAACGCCTATTCCCGAAAGATATACAGGAAGCTTTTTTGTGTTTTCCGTTATAACCGGGTATAATAAAAAGCTATCCATTTATTGAACTCCGTTTTGCAACTTTTGCTGTTTTTTCTTTTCTAAATAATCGTTGATTATTATTCTTATTACAGCCATCAAGGGAGCGCCGATAACCATTCCGACAGCTCCGAAAAGACCGCCGAACACGGTTACGGAAATCAATACCAAAAGCGGACTTATGCCAACGGAATTTCCGACAATTTTAGGCTGAATAAGGTTACCGTCAACCTGTCCGAGTATAAACTGGAACAAAAGCACCCAAAGCGCTCTTATGGGTCCGAACGACAGCGAAATTATAAGATAAACAACAACGTTTGAAACAATCGCACCGAAAAACGGTACCAAGTTTCCTAATGCGATTATAACACCCAGCAAAACCGAATACGGAACCCTGAATATTGAAAGAACAATTGCCGAAATTATTCCCATTAACGCCGCATCAAACGCAAGCCCGGAAAAGTAGCAGTAAACCAAATTAACAGATTTTCTCGCATAATATACAAAAACACGCGTAGACTCATTGTCGAACAAAATGTTTTTTACACGGCGGAAAAACTTAAAAATATCCTCCTTATCCAATATCATATATGCGGAAATTACCACACTTATGAAAAAGGACAAAAATGAATTTGCGATATTGCTCACAACGGTGATATACTGCGAAATTTTTTCCGCATCGAACAGGCTCATTATTTTCTTTTCAGCTTCGTCTATCCATTTATCGTCAATTTTAAAGTCGCTTTTTGCAATCCAGTCTTCAATCTGCGTTTTATAATTCGGCATATTTTTCGCAAGCTCCCGAATATTTACATAAAGCTTAGGTCCTATATAGTTTACCGCAATTCCGATTAAAAGTATAATTGCAAGGTAAATTGTAAGAAGTCCCAAAATTCTTGCGTTATTTTGAATAAAGCCCCACTTCGCTTTTTTGAAAAAGTTCTCAAGCTTTCCGACGGGCTTATATATAAAAAAAGCAATAACGGCACCGAAAACAATCGGCGAAATTATTTCAAAAAACATTCCCGCCCACGAAACAACGTAGTTAATGCTGTCGGCAAATTTGTACACAAAAATCAAAATTATGCCGAGCAGCAAAATTTTCAAAAATTTTTTATCAAAAAACCTCAAAATACCACCTCTTACTTATAAAACGGACTTAAAGCCTCGTCGTTTGTGCAATAATAAATATCGTCTTTTCCGCTTATAAGTTTACAAAATTCTTCAATTCTGTCCCAATTGTCATCGTTATCATATTCATAGCCGTGTCCCCAAATATAGAACAGCTGCGGTTTATCGGGGTTTAGGCTTATAAATTCTTCGGCAAGTTCAAAAAGTTTCGGATTATTATGATGGCAGGTAGCCTTTAGTTCCAAAAGATTATCCGAAATGTCAAAGTTTTCGGACTGTATTACCGTACGTGAATATTTTATATCCGCTTTTTTCAGAACGTTCTCCACTCGCTCGTCAAATGTTCCGTACGGATAAGCCATGCCGTTCACTTTTTGTGAAAAAAGCGTTTCTATAAGAGCCTTGTCCCCTATTACCTGACAATTAACTTCCTCGTCGGGAAGCTTGCAAAGGTCGGGATGTGTAAGCGTATGACAGGCAATTTCATGTCCTTTATACGTTTCCTTGCATTCTTGAAAGGTCATGCGCGTACTTATTACACGGTTATTTTTCTCCCATGAAAAAAAATTGCTTAACATACCCGTGTTGATATTAAAGGTACATTTTAAGCCGTATTTATTAAATATTTCAACAAGTCTTTTATCAGCCGTAACACCATCGTCGTAGCTGAAAGTGAGCGCTTTCATTTTGTTATTCCACATTTTCAATTCCTCCTAACAATCATTTAATATTATTATACCCCCGCTGTATAAATTTGTCAAGTCAATTCACAAATATTGCATAAAAAGTATTAAAAAAACGGACGAGAACATAAGCTTCCGTCCGTCTGTGTTATGCTATTTTCGGTTTTCCGCTTCCGTCAACACATTCTTTTGTAACGGTTACGGTTTTTATATCGGGATTAGACGGAGCTTCAAACATTATATCCGTCATAATGCCTTCAACAATGGAGCGCAGACCGCGCGCGCCCGTCTTTCTTTCAATCGCTTTTTTTACAATTTCTTTAAGTGCGCCGTTTGTAAATTCAAGCTTAACATCGTCAAAACTCATAAGCTTTTTATACTGTTTCACAACAGAATTTTTCGGTTCTGTAAGAACTCTTAACAGAGCCTCCTCCGTCAATTCTTCCAGCGGAACGATAACGGGAAGTCTGCCTGCAAATTCGGGAATAAGACCGAATTTCAATAAATCCTGCGGAGTAACCTCTGCCATAAGCTCACTTTTTGTGCTTTCGGATTTAAGTATTATTTCGGAATTAAAGCCGAGAGCCGAGTTTTTCGTACGTCTTTCGATAATTTTTTCTATTCCGTCAAATGCGCCGCCGCAAATAAACAGAATATCAGACGTATCCATCTGCAAAAATTCCTGATGCGGATGCTTTCTTCCGCCTTGCGGAGGAATATTTGCAACCGTTCCTTCGATGATTTTCAAAAGCGCCTGCTGAACACCCTCTCCGCTGACATCTCTTGTTATGGAAGGATTTTCGGATTTCCTTGCAATTTTATCTATTTCATCAATATATATAATACCCTTTTGTGCACGCTCTATATCATAGTCCGCAGCCTGGATAAGCTTTAAAAGTATGTTTTCAACGTCCTCGCCGACATAACCTGCTTCTGTAAGCGTTG